>NZ_DOEM01000030.1:6101-10550 GCF_003533255.1 Pediococcus sp. | reverse complement strand
CAATACGATTTGACAGAGACCCATTTTTATCATATCCTTTTTTCAAAAAAAAATGACCGCAAGCAATGAGTTCCATTGCTTGTGGTCACGCCTAATCGAATTAGTAACGATCCACAAAAACTTTATTCATGAGTAATTGTAGCCCAATTCCTTTCTAATGTAAACGTTTTATTTAGTTTCCTTTTTGTATTTCATCTCTCATCCCATGTTTGGCACGCATTTGCAGCCCATAAATAAATTAATTTTTTTGCTGAGAAACTATCTATACAACTAATAATCCAGTAGTTAATATGATCATTAATAAACGAGTACCTTTAATTCTGATCATTTCAAACGCCGGACTAACTTGGTTTTAGTCTTCTGTTTTTTGACGGTTATGAATAAGTTGCATAGTTTGTCGGGCAATGGGTTGTGCAATCAATAGTTCAACAGCTAGAGCAATTGCAAAGTTTCGGGGCCATTTCACAAAAAATTGCTGAAATGGTGTCCAACTAATTTGTTGGCTGCCAATCCAAGTTCCCAAAACTGTCATAAATATCGAAATTAATAAAACAGAGCACAAACCATTAATCACCATGTGCGCCAAAAAACTGTCTTCACGATCGACAATTCTTTCTGTCAGCCATCCGGCAGGCTGTTGTGTCAAAAGCACGATAGCCAAAACCGTTATCCACATTAATGGAATAATGGCTAAAACTTGGTGCCAAGTTTGCCAGCTAAATCCAATCTCAAACCCCGTAATAACGGGGGCAATAATATTTACTGAGATTATGGAAATTAAAAACATAAATAAAACTGTTTCCTTCTTGTTCTGTGGTAATTTCATTCTAAATAACATATAGTTCCTCCTTTTTTTTAAACGTGCAAGTTTTCCCAACAGAGCGCAAAAAATCAGCGCATGTTTTTATAAAAAAACATACGCTGATCAATTATACGCAGTATGGGTTCCATCTCATCTATTGTAACAAACTCACTTAAAAAGCATAAGCGTTTTCTGAAAACTCAGGTTGATTTACACAAATTATCTCAAAAATTTCCGACCAATCATAACCATTTCAGCATTAGACTCCACCATGTCATCCTTATCCCACTCAACAATCATCTGGGTTAACCCGCCTGCTACAAACGCTATCCACATTTTGGAAGCTCGGTCACGAATTTTCAAAACGTCTTTGTCCACTAGATCAGTAATATAAAATTGAAGTTTATCTAAAATAATCCCCACTAAGTCAGCTTTGATTAAAATATTAACAGTGCCACGATGTCGCCGAATCACTGTAAAAAAGGCATCTAAAAAAGCTGTCATATCATGCGTATTCATAACTTGAAGGTAACTAAAAAACTCTTGGAACACTTCATCGAATTGATATTCCAAGATCTGTTGTTTTGATTTAAAACTCCGATAATAGGACATGCGCGAAACAGATGCTTGCTTACAAATATCGCTAACTGTCACTTCATCAACTGAGTGGGTCTTCATTAATTCAAATAAGGCCAGCACAATCTTTTGTTTGGTACTCGAACGCTTTGCCATGATTTCCCTCTTTACTTTACTCTTTCTAATATCATACCATTTTCAGAAAATTTACGTAATTCACACGTTTTATAGATCATCTAGTTTTCAAAACCAGATGATTAGTATATAATATCTAGTTGAACGGAGGACGACCTAATGAAACCAACTTTTAAATCGAAAAATATCATCGACATCCGTCACTCACAGCTACTTAATGAAATTTGGAGCGCCATTACCCACGGAATTGGATTTTTTTTGAGTATTGCCGGAACCATTTTATTGCTTATTAAGGCTATTGGACTTGGAAAACCACTAGATATAGTCGCCTATACTATCTATGGTCTTAGTCTTCTAGTTTTATTCTTCTCTTCTACTATGTTTCATAGCCTCTATTTCACGAAAGCTAGTCACGTCTTCCAAATATTAGATCATGACAGCATTAATTTTTTAATTGCAGGAACCTACACCCCTTATTGTCTTCTTGCCATTCGCGGCCGTCTAGGAATCAGTTTATGCATCGTCATTTGGTTTCTGGCAATCGTTGGAATTGTCTTTCAATTCTTTGCGGTTGGTAAGTTCAAAAAAATTGAAACTCTTATTTACGTGTTAATGGGCTGGCTTTGTCTAGTTGGCGCCAAACAACTCTATGCCAGTTTAGGTTTAATTGGCATTAGTTTGCTTGTTGCAGGCGGTGTCGCTTTTTCATTGGGTGGCCTGATTTACAACATCCCCCATGTAAAATATGTACACGTTTGGTGGCATATTCTGGTTTTAGTGGGCGCTTCATTAATGTATTTCTCCATTTTGCTGTATATTTAGAGTAACAACAAACACGGAGGCAGATATGAAACGACCAAACAATCAATTTATGCTCTTTCAGTATCTTTTAGGCTACGCAGTAATGGCCTATTTTCTCTATAAATTTGGGTTTCCGGTCTCATTGATCATAATTTTAGTTGTCGTCAGTTTGAGCTTAGCCGGTGGTTCGATGTATCTTTCTCGCCATTTCAGCTGGACAAATTTGGGTCTGATGCTTCTTCTCATTGCCATCGGAACTGCTATTTTATTCTTGATTTTCAGTCGTTACTATTAGCTTATAACTTCATAAAAGAAAGCGATTGCAAAGATTAGTAAGTGATGCTACACTGGTGCCAATAATACAGTTAACCCAAAGTAGGTTGTTTATGTTTGGATTGTAATTTTGAACGAACGCGATTGTGATGAATGCAGATCTTTTAATTGGTGTAGTAGGTATCTTAATTGGTTTGTTTCAATTTTACAATGTTTACAAAAGTTGGCAAACATTGCGTGTGAGCATGAATGGTCATACTTCTCTATTCATGCCATTTGCAATTTGGTACAGTGTATTCTTCGGATTAATTTTCATTGGCCTGGGTATTGCTGCATTGTTATAACGACTTTAAGTAATTGATTACTTAAACGCGTTAAAAAAGGAGGGCCCCCATTTTTGGTGACTCTCTTTTTAGTTTAATGGCCTAACAAGATACACTTCCGGACAAAAGCCCTTCAGACTGTTTACAAGGTGTTGAGCCCGGCTTTCCTTGCGACAAATGCCAAAAACAGTTGGTCCTGTGCCACTCATTTGCGCAACATCGGCACCATACCTTAGCATGCGGTCTTTTAATTGTAAAATCTGTGGGTGCATCTGCCCTGTTACCGGTTCAAGCACGTTTCCTGCATTTTTGCAGATTGCCGAAAAATCATTTTGTTTAATTGCTTCCAACATTCCGTCAATTTTTAAATGACCTAAGCTTTTATGATCAATCTTTCGTAAAATCTTAGGCGTTGAAACGCTCAGTTTAGGCTTTGCAATGACAAAATACATTGCCGGTAATTGCCGTAGCAACGCCACTTTTTCACCCTTACCATAAACATGGGCTGTTTGACTAAACACACAATAAGGCACGTCTGAATCAATTTGAAGGCCTAATTCAGCCAATTGAGCCTTTGGGATACCTAGGTTCCACAAATTATTCAATCCACGCAACACGGCAGCAGCATCCGAAGAACCACCACCCATCCCAGCAGCAACCGGGATATTTTTTTTGATTCGAATCTTTGCACCAGCCTGAACATGAAACTCTTGTTGTAATAGTTTTGCAGCTTGATACGCTAAATTACGGCTATCATTGGGCAAAAATCCCGTGTCTGTATGGACACTAATGGCGCGTTTACCAGGCTTGGTTTCAATCTTTACATAATCGGCAAGATCTACCGATGTCATCACCATATTCCATTCTTGAAGCCCATCCGAGTGATTATAGGGTGTGTCTAAGAACAAGTTCAGCTTGGCCGGGGCTTTTTCCGTTGTCTCCATGCAATCACCTAGTTTACTAATCCAGTATTTTATCACAATTATACTTAAAAACTGGGTAAAGTACCAGCTCTGGAGAAAAAGCTTCATAACTCTTATCCTAAACATCATTTTATGTGCAAAAATGATAAATTTAGGCAAAATAAAAAGACCTTTGCGGCCCGATTATTTTTATTCTCCGAATGCAATTTCGATGTTCTTCGTTAGAATATCGGTATAGCTATATGATACCCGCTCAAAAGAATTTTCGTCTTGATCTAAATCAACAACGAAAACAGCTGGATATGTCTTATGAAGAATTCCATGGCGTTTCGTAATCTTCTTACGACCTGCTTGGGCAACTACCATCATTTCTTCTCCAACCTTATTGTCTAGCTTCGACTTAATTGTGGCTAGTGTGTTTGGCATTGGCTTCACCTTCCCATGTGAAACATTGTAACATAGTTTCACAAAAAGTGCAAATTATACCACAACGTTTGATAGCCTGCAACCGGTTTTTTATAAAATTAGGATTACATCGTGTTTACCTCAACTACGTGGGCATGCTAATATATATTCCGTTTACTAATTTTTCCGAGGACGGCTCAGCAAGTCAAAG
>NZ_DOEM01000030.1:5911-6078 GCF_003533255.1 Pediococcus sp. | reverse complement strand
GATTGCGATCCCGCCTCCGTCACGTGCTGTTCCTTTTTCCTATTTTTCTGAGGACGGCTCGACAAAACAAGAGGCAATATCTAAGTACGCCTACTGCGGGATTTCCCCCCGCTTACGGCGCACTGCACTTTTTCCTTTTTTTCTGAGGACGGCTCAGCAAGTCAAAG
>NZ_DOEM01000030.1:0-5890 GCF_003533255.1 Pediococcus sp. | reverse complement strand
GATTGCGATCCCGCCTCCGTCACACTTAGGTTCTGCCCTTTACCGACTTGCTTCGCCCACTATTTTAGTTCATTCGTCAACCTTACAAAATCGTCAACCGTCAACCGCTCTGGTCTTACCCCCGGCTTGATATCCAATTTTTCTAAGACCGCCATTAATCTAGCCTTTGTATCCTCTTCTTTACCATAAATTCCCATCAAGTTATTCCACAACGTTTTTCTCCGATGCGCAAAACATCCATGCACCGTCTTATAAAACGCATCTTTCGAATATGGCTGTACCTTTCTTGGCTCACGATGCGTCAACTTCACAATTGCCGAATCCACCTTTGGTCGCGGCATAAACGCTTCCTTTGGCACGTCAAATTCAATATTCACATTCAAATCCAACTGCACCGCCACACTCAATGAACCATATGGCTTTGTTCCTGGCACCGCATTAAGACGATCCGCCACCTCTTTTTGCATCATAACCACAATCTGATCCAATGGTAGTGTGCTTTGCAACAACCCCTTTAAAATTGGCGTTGTAATATAATATGGCAAATTAGCCACCACTTTTAAAGTATGTTTGCCATCCAAATTTTCTGCAACCACTTTTGGCAAATTAACCTTCAAAATATCTGCATTAATAATTGTGACATTTTTGTAAGGATCCAGTGTTTCGTCCAATACATCCAACAAGTTTTCATCAATCTCAAACGCCAACACGTGGTGAGCATGACGCGCCAACTGCTCCGTTAACGCTCCAATTCCGGGTCCCACTTCGATCACATCATCTTCCTCAGAAATATCGGCAGCTGCCACGATATCCTTCAAAATTTGTGGTCTAGTCAAAAAGTTTTGACCTAAACTCTTTTTAGCGTTTAAGCCGTAACGTTCCAAGATTGCCCGTGTCCGAACTGGATCTGCAATATCAATTTCTTGTGTCATTTCTTACTCCTTATTTTTGATCTAATTCATCTACTGCCGCTTGAAAAGCCTCACGACTCACCTGAAACAGTTGAAGTCTCTTTACTAACTGTTTTCCATTCACATAACCAATATTCAGAATTTCACACAACTCCATACGCCGCTGTTTGGCGTGGGTCCCTGCAATTAAGTCAGCGTCCAGTAAATCATCCCTGGTAATCTGCAATGGTGCATCAGCAGCCTCTGTATACACTTTACCTAGGGCTTCTCGAATAACTTCAGGGGTCGCATGTTCCACGCCTAAACTCCCCTTTTTACTGGGCACTGCATCCCTTCTCGCCAAAAACGCATGCTTTACATCCGGAACCTCAGCCGAAATGGTCTTGCGGATTTTTTCACCGGAAAAGTCGGGATCCGTAAACACAATAACACCGCGTTCTGCTTGTAAACGCCGAATTTGTTCAATCGTTTCTTCAGAAATTGCAGATCCTCGTGTCTCTAGGGTATCCGCGTTTACCGCTTTTTTTATCCGAACAGTATCATCTTTTCCTTCAACTACAATAACTTCTTTAATTTTTTTCATCATCGTCTATCCTATAAAATTGTTTGGCATTTTCATACGTTGCTTTGCCTGTGACATCAGGATCTTCATCCCGCAAACGGGCCAACGCTTCAACCACATAAAGTGTGTAGGCAGGCTCATTTTGTTTTCCTCTAAAAGGAATGGGGGCCAGATACGGGGCATCTGTTTCCGCCATAATCCGATCTGCCGGTGTTTCTTGCACAGATTTATGCACATCATGGGCAGAATTAAAACTTGCAACACCACTGTATGAGATATGCATCCCAAGTGCCAAAAATTTATCAAGCCACTCTGGTCCGCCATTGAAGCTGTGCATCACACCACCAAAGTTTTCTACATGCGCATTTTTTAAAATCGCATACGTATCTTCAAAAGCATCCCGATTATGAATTGCAACCGGGATATGAACCTTACTTGCCAGCTCCAATTGTTCTTCAAATACCCGCCGTTGAATTTTTCGCGGCGATTTTGTTTCATAATAATCCAGGCCAATTTCACCCAAAGCAACCACTTTCGAGTCCTGTAATTGTGCTCGTAAAATTTCTGCTTGGTCTTCATGAAAATACTTAGAATCTTCTGGATGCCATCCAACTACGGCATAGATATCTTCATATTGGTGCGCAAGTTTAATTGCGGATGCATTAAATTCAGCATTTGAGCCCACCATTGCCATTTTTTGGATACCTAACTTATGAGCATGTTCAATATAAGCTTTCTCATGTCCCAAAAAAGCCGGATCATTCAAATGCGTATGTGAATCAAATAGTTGCATGTTTACCTCCAATTATCAAAAACCAACCCAAGACACCGCAAACTGTTCACTTGGTCTTAGATTGGTCTTTACATTATCATCATGTTTTACAAAATCAACTTATTCAACTCCAGAACCATTAACCAAACTATTTGGTACCTCAACAACTTGAATATGACCATCATGTTCAGCTGATAGCAACATTCCTTGACTAATTTCACCACGCATCTTACGAGGCTTGAGATTAGCCACAATCAAAACTTTTTTACCAACTAGAACGCTTGGATCTGGATAATATTCAGCAATCCCAGAAAGAATCTGGCGGTCACCTTTATCACCAGCGTCGAGTTTAAACTTCAAAAGTTTATCGGCACCTTCAACGTTATCCACAGATTTAATCTCAGCGACCTTAAGTTCTACTTTATCAAAAGCTTCAATACGGATTGGCTTTTTAGTGATATTAAGTTCTGCTGCATCCTCGGTTTGTGCTGCTTTTTTAGCTTCTTCCATGGCAGCACGGCCCTTCTTTTTATCAGTTTTGGTCATTTGTGCCTTGATGAATTCGACCTCTTCTTTAGCGTCCAAACGAGGAAAAATTGGGGTTCCTTTTGCGACAACTTTAGTATCCGCAGGAATCGTTCCAAATTTCAAGTCAGCTAAGTCAACTGTTTGAGCAGTTAATCCGAGCTGTGCCAAAATTTTACTTGGAGCTTTCGTCAAAATTGGCTGCAACAAATGCGCCAACAAACGTAAACTTTCTGCCAAGTGATTCATAACACTTGCTAATTTAGCTTGATCCGCAGCGTCATCACTCTTAGCCAACACCCAAGGCTGGGTTTCATCAATATATTTGTTGGAGCGGCTAACCAGTTTCCAAATTTCGGAAAGTGCATCTGAGAAATGAAGAGAATTCATTAATTCGCGGTAATTAGTAATGACAGTTGCCGCTGTGGTTTCTAAGTCTTTATCAAATTGAGTCACACCAGATTTAAAGGTTGGAACGACACCACCTTCATACTTATTAATCATTGCCACTGTCCGGTTTAATAGGTTACCGAGATCGTTAGCTAAATCATAATTAATTTTGTCGACAAAGTCTTCCGGTGTGAACACCCCATCATTTCCATAAGGCATAGCTTTCAATAAATAGTAACGAAGTGCATCTAGGCCGTAACGTTCAACCAAAGTTTCTGGATAAATAACGTTCCCCTTAGATTTGGACATTTTACCGTCTTTCATCAATAACCAGCCATGGCCGACAACGTGTTTTGGTAATTGTAAACCAAGGGCATGCAACATGATTGGCCAATAAATTGTGTGGAAACGCACAATCTCTTTACCGACCATATGCACGTCAGCAGGCCAATACTTATCAAAGTTACTTTGATCATCGCTGCCATAACCCAGTGCGGTAATATAGTTTGATAACGCATCAATCCAAACATAAACCACATGTTTAGGGTTGTTTTTAACTTTTACACCCCAGTTGAAAGTTGTTCGCGAAACAGCTAAATCTTCCAAACCGGGTTTGATAAAGTTATTAATCATCTCATTCATCCGTGTTGCAGGCTGAATAAAGTCAGGATGATCTTTGTAGTATTGCAATAACCAATCTGCATACTTACTCATTTTGAAGAAATAAGATTCTTCTTTAACTTTTTGAACTTCATGACCAGATGGCGCTTTTCCACCGATCACTTTACCACTTTCATCACGATAAACTTCTGCCAATTGCGTTTCAGTGAAGTACTCTTCATCCGAAACCGAATACCAGCCTTCATATTCACCTAAATAAATATCGCCACTATCTTCCAATTTTTGGAAGATTTCTTGAACGGCCTTTTCGTGGTAGTCATCAGTTGTCCGAATAAATTTGGTGTTAGAAATATCCAAAAGTTTCCACAGCTTTTTAATCCCTTCAGCCATCCCATCCACGTATGCTTTGGGAGTTGTGTTTAGGGCTTCAGCTTTTTGTTCAATTTTTAAACCATGTTCGTCAGTTCCCGTTAAGAAGAAAACATCTTTGCCTTCTAATCGTTGAAAACGGGCCTCAGCATCACAAGCAATTGTTGTGTACGAATTCCCGATATGAAGCTTTCCTGACGGATAATAAATTGGTGTCGTTATATAATATGTGGGTTTGTCTGCCATTGAAGATTTCCTTCCTAGTTCTAATAATTTTATATTTTAAATTAATAATTTAAAGTAGAATGTTTTAACTTTAAGTATATCACAAAGAATCGCCGCGCAAAGCGTGTTTCACACGTTTGATGGCGGACAATTGAATTTTATTTATGTCATTAAAAGAGACCTAGTTGCAATGGCCCCAATCCATCAAAATTAATTCCTAATATTTCCTTTAATCTTAAAGCATTGCCAGCTGCATCTTTACCGCTGTTATTGTTAAAAATGATACATACCTCTTCAGCTTGCGGTTCTAATTTTTTGACAAGTTTCGCAAAACTTTGTAGTTCTTCCTCTGAATACTTGTAGAGTGTCCGCTTTCCGCGCCAGTTAGGCCCTTTTTCAACCCAGCCTTTTGCATTTTGACCATGTAATCGTAAAACGGCCAAATTCTGATTTGTCACCGTATCTACCAAAGGCACGCCATTAGGGACTGAGCTGGGTTCATCAACCGAAACATGACTCATGCCTAGTTTCTTCAAATAAAGCATTGTTTCATCACGAACCGCCGGATCATACCAGCTAGAATTACGAAACTCTACGGCAATTGGCAAGTCACCCATCAAAACCCGCACGTCACGCAGGTAACGAATATTGTCTAATTGGCAGTTAAAATAGGGTGGAAATTGAAATAGGATCGTTTTTAGTTGATCGCTCTTAACTAAAGGACGAATCATTTTCCGAAATTCGGTAAAAACTAAACGGTGTTCATCTGACAAATAGTCATTAACATCAGCTCCATCATGCAAGGTCATCAGTTTGTTAGCCTTTAAAATAAATTGAAACCCCTCTGGAACAGATTTTTGCCAATTTTCAACGGTCGATACTTTTGGCACACCGTAAAAAGAAGTATCCACCTCAACTACCGGAAAATAGCCGGCATATTCTGTTAATTCAACTTTTCGATCCTCATGATCAATGAGAGCCGGATGGTCTGTCCATGTTGTTAATCCAATCGTAATCAATTCTCTTTGCCTCAGTCTATCGATATTTTAAGCCTAGTCTATCACAGTTTCTATACGCAATCAGTAGTTAAATATTCCTGTAGCGTTTTATTTAGATTCCCGTATACTAAAATAGTTGCCTCTTAATTCAAAGCAACTGGTTGAAAGCGAGAATTTTTGTTTAAAACTTTTCTTGGTTCACTTCTGGTAGTAATTTTAAATTTCTTATGTGGCTACTGGTTGAATACACATGACTGAAAGTAATTTTTCCACCCACTTGTATTAATTTTGCCTTGCTGAATTTAATACGCAATTATAGGTGTAAAAAAGGCCTTAACTACTGGAAATAGTTAAGGTCTTTGGTATGTCATTTTGTTGACGCCCTTCTCGCACATTCATTTATTACGTGTACTTTTAAAGCTAGCAAAAATTAGAATAGACTACTAATATATTTTTTTATAGCGAAACGTGTTGAAGAGAGCAGCTTCCTCCGCTTGCCAGTTCTTGCGGTCTGAAC
>NZ_DOEM01000028.1:22364-87921 GCF_003533255.1 Pediococcus sp. | reverse complement strand
AGCCCAAATTTGCTGGAAGACGGTACTTTATCTAATTTTGCTACCATGAACTTTTCGTATCAACTAACAAGATAAGTTTTTGTGGTTTCAACCCTTAGTTACTCATTTGCTGGATAACGTTGATTTAAGGTTTCGATATTTTCTTGTGCCACTTGTTCAAAAGGAATGTCAGCCCATTCTGCAACCTGTGATAAATACCACAAAACATCGCCCATTTCTTTTGTTAATTCGTCGCGATCCAAATCCTTACCATGAAAAGTATAGTTTTTAACTAAATCAACAACCTGACCACTCTCACTAGCTAAACCTAAGGCACAATTTGTTAAAACCTGTTCATTGCCAAACAAAGTTCTGTTTGCTTTTTTTTGATAATCATTAAATTCCATTGTTAGTCCTCCTCGATACGCTTCTCAATCCATTGCCAAACCTGATCCTTACCCATTTTTGTTTGAGCTGAAAAAAGTTGAAATTCATCGGGTTCGCTAAAATGGAGTGTCTTCTTGATCAAACTTTCACTCTTGTTCCACTTACCTCGGACAACTTTGTCACTTTTAGTCGCCACAATTAAAATAGGAATTTCATAATAATGAAGCCAATCATACATCGTGACATCGTCCTCACTTGGCGCATGCCGAGCATCAACTAAAGAGATGACTCCCTTAAGCTGTGGACGCGTGGAAAGATAGGTTTCAATCATTTTCCCCCATTTTTCTCGCTCTGTTTTGGACACTTTTGCATAACCATATCCAGGGACATCAACGAAGTAAAGTTGATCTTCAACATTATAGAAATTCAAGGTTTGCGTTTTTCCCGGTTGCGAGGAGGTTCGCGCATAGCTATTACGGTTAATTAAAACATTTGTTAATGAGGACTTGCCGACATTAGAACGACCGACAAGCGCAATTTCTGGATAACCAGTTGTTGGATACTGAGCTGGAGCCACTGCACTCATGACTAACTCGACATTATGAACTTCCATTTCTTGTACCACCTTTTTAATCTTGTCTAATTTTACCACATAAAGATTGCAATTTTTAATCAAAAAAATAATGGTTTCCAAATTAGAAACCATCATTCTTTTATTTCCAGCTATTTAAGAAGCTTTCTTATCTTTCAAAATTAATTCTGGTTCTGCATGATCAACAACTGTGCGTTTTGTCACCGTTACTTGTTCAACATCATCACGAGATGGAATATCGTACATTATATCACGCATAACTTCTTCAATGATAGAACGTAATCCACGAGCCCCAGTATTGCGCTCAATCGCCTCTTCAGCAATTGCTCGTAAAGCTTGGGGTGTGAAATGTAGTCTAACATCATCCAGTGATAATAGCGTCTTATATTGTTTAACCAATGCATTTTTGGGTTCAGTTAAAATACGAACCAAGTCATCAGTAGTTAATTTTTCTAAAGCGGTAAGAATAGGCAAACGACCAATGAATTCAGGAATCAACCCAAACCGCAATAAATCTTCTGGGATCACTTGTTGCATAAGACTCTTGGACTCATCAATAACCTTATCAGTATCAGTTCCAAATCCGATAACCTTGTCACCCAAACGGCTCTTCACAATATCTTCAATACCATCAAAAGCTCCACCAACAATAAATAAAATGTTAGTAGTATCAATCTGAATGAACTCCTGTTGCGGATGCTTGCGTCCGCCTTGGGGTGGAACATTAGCAATCGTGCCTTCCAAGATCTTAAGCAAAGCTTGTTGAACACCCTCACCAGAAACATCACGCGTAATGGAAACATTTTCGCTCTTTTTAGCAATTTTGTCGATTTCATCAATGTAAATAATCCCCTTTTCGGCCTTATCTACATCATAATCAGCATTTTGCAAAAGTTTTAAAAGAATATTTTCAACGTCTTCACCCACGTAGCCAGCTTCAGTCAAAGTTGTCGCATCTGCAATTGCAAATGGTACATTCAAAATTCTTGCTAAACTCTGCGCCAAAAAAGTCTTACCAGATCCTGTTGGCCCAATAATACTGATATTACTCTTTTGTAATTCAACATCGCCTTCATCAGCACTTTCCATCTGATTAATTCGCTTGTAGTGGTTATATACAGCCACAGACAATGTGCGTTTAGCTTCTGTCTGACCAATGACATACTCATTTAATTTATTGACAATTTCAGCTGGTGTTGGAATATCAGAAAATTCTTCTGCACTCTCACGTGAAACTTCTTCGTCAATAATCTCTTTACATAAATCAATACATTCGTTACAAATATAAACTCCGGGACCAGCAACAATTTTCTTTACTTGATCCTGAGTCTTTCCACAAAATGAACAAGTAATTGTCCCTGTGTTATCGGTGTTATCTAACAACCAACTCACCTCTCTAATGTTTATAAGAACATCATAACAAAAACCTTGGTTTTAAGCTAACAACTCGTTTTAAAAAAGAATCCATCAAGGAACTCAATGGATTCTTTTTAAATTCAAAATTTGATTTGAACTATTTAGCATCTTTTGCTGTATCGTCTTTTTTAGCAGCTTTTGCTTTACTTTCTTCTACAGCAGAATCAGTAATGACAGCAACAGCCTTCTTTACAGCGATATCATGCTTCAACATGTCTTCAGAAAGAGCCTTCTGAACAGCACTTTCTTCCATACCATATTGTGAAGCCAAGTCTTTGATTTCAGAAGCAACTTCATCATCAGTAGGAACAATTTTTTCAGCTTCAACGATAGCTTCCAAAACTAAGTTAGTTTTAACTCGGTTTTCAGCACCATCTGCCAATTGTTTCTTCAAATCATCTTCAGAAGTACCAGTGATCCTGTAGTAAGTCTTAGGATCAATTCCTTGTTGTTGCATGTTTGCCAAGTATTGGTCGAGTTGACGTTGAACGTCTTCATCGATCATTGCTTGAGGAACTTCTTTGACTTCGGCATTATCAACAGCCTTTTGAATTGCTTCGTCTTCCTTAGCTTGGGCAGCAGCAGCATCTTTTTGTTTCTTCAACTCATCATGAGTCTTAGCCTTTAATTCATCTAAAGAATCAACTTCCTCATCAACATCTTTAGCAAACTCATTGTCTAATTCAGGTAATTCTTTTGTTTTAATTTCATGAATTGTAACAGCAAATACAGCTTCTTTACCTTGAAGATCTTCAGCATTGTAATCGTCAGGGAAAGTTACCTTAACGTCTACTTTATCATCAGTATTGTGGCCAACTAACTGTTCTTCAAAGCCGGGAATAAATGAATTAGAACCAAGTTCCAAGTCATAGTTTTCAGCTTTACCACCATCAAATGCCTTACCATCAACTTTTCCTTCAAAGTCAATTGTAACTGTATCACCATTTTCAGCAGGTTTGCCCTCTTTTAAAACAAGTTCTGCTTGTTGCTCACGTTTCTTTTCAATCTCAGCGTCAACTTCTTTAGAAGTTACACGATGACCTTGTTTAGCAACGGTTAGGCCTTTGTAATCACCTAGTTTAACGTCTGGTTTAACTGTCACAACAGCCTTCAAAACCCATGCCTTGCCTTTTTCCATGCTATCAACATCGATTTTAGGTTGGTCTACTGGTTCGATTTTTGTTTCTTCAATAGCAGCTTCATAAGCTTCTGGAAGCACAATGTTCAAAGCATCCTCATAGAGTGCTTCTTCACCATACATTTGATTAAAAATTTGGCGTGGGACACGTCCTTTTCGGAATCCAGGTACATTTAATTGTTTCCGAGTCTTTTGGAAGGCTTTATCTAAACCTTCTTGAATTTTATCGGTGCTAATTTCGAAAGTTAATTCGCCATTACTAGCACTCTTTTTTTCCCATTTTGCAGTCATTATTTTCCCTCCGACAATAAAAAAGTGGTTTTACAATTTGTATTGCATACGGATACTAGTTTACCGTATACGACTAGAATTGTAAATGCTTATGTTCTCAATATCGGGCATAACACCACATTTTCAACGTTTTCACCATTTAAAAGCATAAAAAAGACCCGAAATTTTCATTCCGAGTCTTTTTAGTGTGTTTTGAAAACTAATTAGTCATCAATTTTAGAAACAACACCGGCACCAACAGTATGGCCACCTTCACGAACAGTGAACTTAGTACCTTTTTCAATGGCAACTGGTTCGATAAGTTCTACAGTAAATGTAACGTTATCACCAGGCATTACCATTTCAACGTTATCTGGTAATTCAATGACACCAGTAACATCAGTTGTATGGAAGTAGAATTGAGGACGATAGTTTGAGAAGAATGGTGTATGACGACCACCTTCCTCTTTCGTCAAGATATATACTTCTGACTTGAATTTCTTGTGAGTCTGGATTGAACCAGGTGCAGCAAGAACTTGTCCACGGACAACTTGGTCACGGTTAATACCACGGAGCAATACACCAACGTTATCGCCAGCTTCTCCTAAATCAAGAGTCTTACGGAACATTTCAAGACCAGTAACAGTTGACTTCAATGGTTCGTCTTTCAAACCAACAATTTCAACTTCATCACCGATTTTAACTTCACCACGATCAATACGACCAGAAGCAACAGTACCACGACCAGTGATAGTGAAGACATCTTCAACAGGCATCAAGAAAGGCTTGTCATTGTCACGTTGTGGTGTTGGGATATATTCATCGATAACATCCATTAAGTGAAGAATAACTTTTTCTTGTTCTGGGTCGCCTTCAAGTGCCTTCAAAGCTGAACCACGGATTACAGGAACATCGTCACCAGGATAATCGTATTCTGATAACAACTCACGAACTTCCATCTCAACTAAGTCAACCAATTCGTCATCATCAACTAAATCAGTCTTGTTTAAGAAGACAACGATATAGTCAACACCAACTTGATGAGCAAGTAAGATATGTTCACGTGTTTGTGGCATAGGACCATCAGTTGCAGCAACAACTAAGATGGCACCATCCATTTGAGCAGCACCAGTGATCATGTTCTTGATGTAATCAGCATGTCCTGGAGCATCAATATGAGCATAATGACGTTTCTCTGTCTCGTATTCAACATGGGCAGTATTGATTGTAATACCACGTTCACGTTCCTCTGGAGCAGCATCAATATCAGCATAATCTTCAGCTTTAGCTAAACCTTTGCTAGCTAAAACCTTTGTAATTGCTGCTGTTAAAGTAGTTTTTCCATGATCAATATGGCCAATTGTACCAATATTTACATGGGGTTTTGTTCTTTCGTAATGTTCTTTTGCCATTAATACGAACCTCCTGTATTTTTCGTAAGAATTACTCAGCCCTTGGCGTGGCTGGATTCTTTAAAAACTATTATACTACATCCTCATGAAAAGGCAAAGGTCTCGCCTAAGAGAATCCTTAAACATTATATAAAGAACACTGAAGTTTGTAAACCAATTAAGCCAAAAAAATTGCAATATTTATAGCTTTTTACTTATTTATATCGTTATTTTCCAAAAGTTCAGTCGTATATTTCCGAAACTTTCCCTGCCATTTAGTCATAAAACGCGTATCTTCTGTATCCGGATGCATTCGACCATAGTAGTCATCTAGCCAATAGTTCACCCACTCTTCAGGCTTTTTAAAAACTTGTTTTGCATAAGGATAAACATAACTTAGATAGAGATTTTTATCTTTCGAAATTCCTTCGAGTAAAATTGGATCACTGTCAGCTAATTTTTCTTGTAAAAATTTATTTAATTTTATTTGAACCGGGTTATCCAAAATCCCAGTTAATCGGGTTAAATCGATTTCATGATTTTGTTGGTCTAACCAATAATACTTAATTTTTCCCTTCAATTTTAACGAAACAACATTTTCAAGGACCGTGGCTCGAATCAAAGGATGGACGAAAGGATCCACAAAAATAAACTGCGCCGCTTGAAAATATTCAGTTGCGGGTAATTGCTTTGCTTCTTGCAATGTTGAATTGGCTTCCCTCACTGATAAATCACCCAAATGGTAAAACTTCTTTAATTTTTGATTTAAAGTCACTTTTTGCTGGCGAACTTCGATTTCTTTATTAGTCAAACTCGTCACATAATCGGAAATATTGTCAACATGATCTTGTTTTAAAATTTCCAAAAATTGATGGGCACCTAAAAAGTCCTGGCAAGCTAACAGAAGCGAAAAATAAAGGTTTTGGCCTTTTGAATCATTGGCATAAAAGTCGTAGTAATCATTGGCATATTTTAGGCCTTCCAAATAGTGTTTAGTTTTAAACAAACTCAAAACGAATAAATAGTGTAGTTGCTGATTATTTGCTGTTTCAGAAATAATAGGTTTAATTAGGTTAAGCACTTTATTCCACTGTTCATCCGCAACAGCCCGCTTGATTTTTAATAATTGGTCATCTTGCATGATAAACCTCCACTGAAAAACTGGTAATGTCAATCAACTCAACATTACCAGTTTCTAATTTACTTTTCTTCAACTTTTTTTGATGCCTTACTTGGTGCTTTATGATGATGTTGATTAACTTCCATAATTACTGGAAGAATTACTGGATGACGTTTTGTTTGATCAAACAGATATCGACTAATTTTCTCCCGAATATCCTGTTTCAAATGGCCCCAATCAAATTCCTTGTTATCAAGATTGTTTTGAACCACTTCTGTCACAATCGAAGCACTTTCCTTAAGTAGATCGTGCTCTCCATTGACATAAACAAACCCTCGTGAGGTTACTTTAGGCTGCCCAATAATCAACTTTTTTTTGCGGTCAATCGTCACAACAGCAATAAAAATCCCGTCATCCGACAAAATTTTTCGGTCCCGCAACACAATGTTTCCAATATCACCAACACCGATTCCATCAATCATGGTATCACCAACTTCAATGCCCTGGCCTAAATGCATCTCGCCATTTTTGTACTCCAAAACATCGCCCTTTTGGGTTAAGAAGATGTGATCATCTGCCATGCCTACCTCACGAGCAAGTTGCGCATGTGTATTTAACAAACGATATTCACCTTGAATTGGAATCAAGTAATTTGGCTTCAAAAGATTAATCATTAGTTGTAAATCATTTTTGCTGGCATGACCTGAAGCATTCAAATCATCAGAAATAGCTTTAACTTCACCACCGGCACGATAAATCATGTTCTTTGTTTTAGCAACGGTAGTTTCCATTGCGTGTGACGGGGTCGTAGTAATAAAGACTAAATCACCAGGATCTATATGAATTCCTTTACCAGGATCGCTAGCCATCTTTTGTAAAGCTTTAATAGGTTCTCCCATTTTGCCAGTTTCCAAAACAACAGTGCGTTCTTTGTCTAAACTCTCTAATTTGTTAAATGGCACAATCACATCATCTGCAGGTAAATGTAATTTATTCAACCGTAAAGCAGTATTAACAATTTTTTCTAAATCATGACCTGTAAGGACCACTTTCCGATCAGATTGGGCGGCCGCATCCAGAACTTGTTGAATTCGTAAGATATTAGATGCCACGGAAGCAACTACAATTCGGCCTTCATGATACTTGAACGTTTCCAAGATATAGTTAGCAATATCACGTTCATTGGTTGATGGTTTAGGATTTTCGTCATTTGCCGATTCACTAAGAAGCGCTAATACACCATTCTCACCAATCTGGCCCAAACGTCCAAAATCAGTTGCATAGTCACTTGATGCAGTTTGGTCAAACTTGAAATCACCAGTATAAACAATTTGCCCTTCACTAGTTTTTAAAACAATTCCCAATGATTCCGGAATAGAATGTGTTGTTCTGAAGAACGAAACTGTCACATCCCCAAAATCAATTTCCATTTTTTCATTCACAATATGAAAATCAGTAAACTGTTTTAATTTGGCGTCTTTTTCAACATTGAGTTTGGCTAATGCAATGGTCATTTCTGAACCAAATACTGGAACTGGAAATTGATCCAAAAAGTATGGTAAAGCCCCAATAGCATCTGCATGCCCATGTGTTAAGAACACCCCTACAATTTTGTCACTATGCTTTTCTAGATAAGAAAAATCAGGAATGACCACATCAATTCCCAGTAATTCATTTTCCGGATATTTCAATCCACAGTCTAAAATATAAATTGAATCATTCACCTCAACGGCATACATATTTTTGCCGTTTTCACGTACCCCACTAAATGGGATAATTTTGATACTATTACTCATTCATTCCACCTCAAAAATTTTTAGTTACTTTCATTTTCTGCTTGTTTATCTATCAAATATATGTGAGCTTTAAAACGACACTAGATCAATGTTCGCCACTTAGAAGCTCTCAAATATAAAACTTCGGTTGAATTTTCTGGTCCACAATTCTAAATAGTCCATATTTAGAATTATTTAATCCAAAAATTCTTTTAACCCTACTACAGCACATTTTAATGCGTTATTACAAAATCTATTCTGTCTCGACGTATAAACTGCTTTAAGTTTACCACATTTTAATACGAGAGTTGTGTTCCAAGTATTTGAAAGTTTATAAGTTTTCTTTAAAAGTGAACTAAACCTATTTTTAAGACCGTTATTTAATCGAGAGCACAAAAAAAGCGGAGACCGAAGTCTTCGCTTTTGAAAATCTTAACGACGTAAACCTAATGATTCAATTAAATCACGGTAACGTTGGATGTCAGTACGACGTAAGTATGCTAATAAATTACGACGATGACCAATTTTCTTCATTAATCCACGTTGTGAATGGAAATCTTTTTTATGAACGCTTAAATGCTTATTAATTTCATTAATATCTGCAGTTAAAACAGCGACCTGAACTTCTGTAGAACCAGTATCGCCATCATGACGCGCATATTTAGTGATGATTTCGTTTTTCTTTGCTTGTGAAATTGCCATTATTTTCACCCCTTTTATTTATTGCCCGAAACTGGGTTAATCGTTGGTGATTCGATAAACCAAGTATGGGTTCGTGCTTAACACACAAGATATATCATACCTAACTTTCACATAAAACACAAGTTTAGTTTCCCTCGTCATGGATAATCTAAGTGTTTTTGCCTATCAAGTAATGTTACTTGACAATTTCTTATTGCATTCAATACTTGTCTTCTGTATAATAACACTTGTTGTAGTATTGATTTCAGATCAGTGGAGGTGAATCAAATGCCAGTTATTAAATCCGCAATGAAGCGAGTAAAAACTAACGAAAAAGCAGCTTTACGTAACCAATCACAAGTAAGTAAGCTACGGACTGCAGTTAAAAAATTCGAATCAGCAGCTGTTAAGGGCTCTGACGACAAACAAGACTTATATCTTACAGCTATCAGTAAACTTGACCAAGCTAAAACAAAGGGCTTAATCAAAGCTAACAAGGCTGCTCGTACAAAGTCACGTTTAACAAAACAACTTGCTAAATAATTTATGAAACGAATAAAAGCCCTGAGGCATCTGTCTCAGGGCTTTTATTATCGAAACTTTTAAGCAATCTTTTGATCAATAAATTGTAGCAAAAACAGTTCAAACAGAAGTTCAGGATCTTTTTGAGTTGATTTTAGCTGTAAATCTAAATCAATCAATCCTGTATATCCCTTTGTAAGATCGGTCATCGAAAAATGCCGACTACTTTGCATTACCAACTTTACTCGATAAGGATGAACCTTTAAGGTTCCCGCAATATCACCTTGTGAAAAACCCTGATTTTGTAAAATTTTCACTTGTAACAATAATCTGATCTGCCCAACTAAAACGGCGTTAATTCGCAAAGGCTGTTCTTGCTGCGTAATTAAACTTTGATAAATATCGATAGCTTGTTTAGACTTTTTTTGCAAGACTGCATTACTCAAATCAAAAACATTTTGATCAAGACTTTTCGAAACCAAAGCATCTACAGATTCCACCGTAATCTCTTTTTTTCCAATATTATAAAGCATTAATTTTGGTAACTCATTCATCATGGTACTCAGTTTTGAGTCTGTGCGAAATAACAACTGATTCAAAGCCTCTGGTGAAATAGTGTAATTTTTTGTAGTAAGGCGTGTTTTAACCAATTGACTAATTTGACCTTGATTTAAATTACCAATTTGGATGGTTATCGCTTGTTTATTCAGAGTTTTAACAATCTTCTTGCGCCCGTCCAACTTTTCATAAGCGGCAAATATTACTAACACTGTGGAATCAACCGGATGTTCCAAATAAGTTTGCAAACCATCAACATCATGGTTTGGTCCCCCTTTATGTCGTTCTCCAGTTAAAAAATAAGGATCCCTCACAAAAACAACACGCCGTTCACCAAAAAAAGGGGCCGATGTGGCATCATCTAAGGCTGCTCCCAAGGAAGTCGATTCCATATCATAATTGCCAATATTCATTTCCTGCTCTTCTTTTGGAACTAAATTCTGAAAAGCCCGTTGAATTTGTTGTTCCAAATAATCCTCTTGACCCAAAATTAAATAAACCGGATCGGTTTGATCTGCATTCAGTTTTTTAAGTAAGTCAGTGTACTGTATCTTTTTCATAATTCCTCCGTACAAAACGCCAATTTGTAAATCCATGAGAGGTGAAGCGATAACTGATCATTCCCTCATCAATCGTTGATACCGATTGAATCTTTAACTGTTTCAAAGTTTGAAGAGTTTCTGGATTTGGATGACCATAATGATTATTCTTTCCAGCTGAGATAACTCCAATTTTAGCACGAATTTGGCTCAAGTAATCTTTAGCAGATGCTGTTTTGCTTCCATGATGCCCCAGTTTAACAACCGAAGCCTGTAATTGCGGATAACGGGCAATAATATCTCGTTCTCCTGCTTGATCTAAATCTCCCGAAAAAATAAAATTATCATCGCCAAACTTGGCCCATAAAGTCAAAGAGTCATGATTTTCACCTTTACCTTCTACAAACGGATGCACGATTTCAAATGGCAAATTGGCTACCTTTTGATCTGCCAATACTGGTAAGAGCGCTGATTTTTGCAGAAAAGGTTTAACTTTGGACTGAAAACCACGAGAATTTTCCATCCCTTTAGGAATTACCACTTGTTTAACTTTAATGCCAGCCAACAGCACTCCGGCATCCCCAATATGATCTGCATCCTGATGAGACAAACATAGCGTGTTTACTTTTGAAATTCCTAAACTATGTAAATAATCTAGAACTGGTGGGGTATGCTTTTTCTCTGGACCTTTTGCCCATGCCGGTTTCAAGAAACCAACTTTACCTCCAGTATCAATTACTGTCACGGACCGATTGAATGGCATTCTAATTAGGATGCTATCCCCCTGTCCCACATCCACAAAAGTTACCTCACCATGAAGCGGGAAATGAATCCATATGAATCCCATTAAATAACAGCTTAACAAAAGCCAACTAATTCGTCTCTTGTATCTGGGAAATGCAATCCAGGCGAGAGAAATGATTACTAAAACGGCCGTAAATGCTAAAGGAGGTTTTCCAAAAATAATTTGTCCAGGCAACTTACTCAACAAGGTTACCAATTGATGGAATAACTGCAAGCCCACCGTGAACCAGCTACTCAGTTGTGGAATTAACCAAAACGTTGCTGCACTCATGATCACCAATGGCATCACAAAATTTGAAAAAATTGGAATAATCAAAAAGTTCGCAAATGAAGTTAACAGATGCCACTGATAGGTATGAAACAAAATAATTGGTAAACTCACAATATTTAGAACCCAGGCCCGTCTAAACGACGAATAACTGCCAACAAAAATAAGTAAAAATGACAGTAAGTAACTCAACTGACCACCCATACTCAAAATAACATACGGATCAAAGACTAGATTCACCAGCATTGTTATACTCCACACATTCAATTGTGTGTGGCGTCTTTTTAAAGTCGTGCCTAACCCTAATTCTGCCATCATAATTGACCGAAAAAGACTCCCCGAGCCACCACCAATAATCAAAAAGGCAGGTAGAAAGCAAATCAGCAAGATACTTGTCGTTTCCTTAGTTACACGTAATCTCAGGAATAACTGGCGCAATAACCAACAAAAATAAAAAACATGTAATCCTGATAGACTAAAAAGATGAAGCAAACCCAGAGTTGTGACACCCTCCATATCTTCATCAAACGCCTCATCTTTGAAACCAATCAGCAAACTTAGCGCATATGTTTGCATTAGTTTAGGCAATTGCTGACAATAAAGTCGCATATTATTTCGCCAAGTATGCAAAAGCCCAAAAATTCCTACAATTGGATTACTTGCCTGAATTGGTTGCCAACTCACTACGGTTGTTTTACTTAATAGATTAGTAATTCCCTTTGAAAAACAATAAGTTCGATAATTAAATTGATTCAAATTTCCTGGTTGATCAATGGTTTGAATTTGCCCGCGAACTAGTATTTTTACTGGTCGCCGAATTTTTTCTAATTGTTGCTTTTCATGCGCTGCTTTTAGATACCCGGAAACTCTCAGTCGATGCCCTTTCTCGTCCACACCAGTAAACTGAAAATAATCTCCCTGGCATTTTAGTTCATCAGGCTGAACTATCAGACTTCCCTGCCAATTGGGCTGACTAGCCATCGTTTGCTGATTCAAAGTCGTACTATGCCACCAAAACAACATGGCAAAAATAAACCCAGCAAAAAACGTCCAATAGATCATCGTTTTGTCGCGTAAAAAGCAGACCCGAATCATCCAATAAACAACTAACAGAGTTAATACCCAAACGTGAGATGTGATTACAGCATCGAGAAGAACGCTTAAAATTGCAATAAAAAACCATGGAAAAGCTTCAAAGCTAGTCTTGATTTAAAATTTTATCCATTGAAACAGCTGCAATTTCTTCATCAGTAAATTCAACGTGCTGCACCTCAATATTCATACGTTTTAAAAGCCCCATTGCGTATGAATCATTGTGATAATTTCGTAAATAATGAATTTTTTTAATGCCTGCCTGTAAAATCATTTTGGTACATTGCAAACATGGAAAGTCAGTCACATAAATTTCGGCACCATCAGTTGCAGCACCAAACTTCGCACATTGTAAAATTGCATTCATTTCGGCGTGGATCGTTCTAACACAGTGCCCATCAACTAGATAACATCCCTCGTCAATACAATGTACATCACCGGAAACCGAACCATTATATCCGCCGGCAATAATGCGCTTGTCACGAACGATGGTGGCACCTACTGAGAGCCGTGTACAGGTGCTTCGCAGCGATAGTAAAACAGCTTGTGTCATAAAATACTGATCCCATGGGATTCTTTTATCACTCATAAAAATGCCTTCCTTCTTTAAGTTAAAGTATACCAAATATTTACCGCTAGGTTACACACTTAATTGTGGCTTTAGGGCTTCAAATGTTTTATCACCAATTCCTTGGACTTCCTTTAATTCATCAATACTTTTGAATTTACCGTGCGCTTCTCGATACTGAATAATTTGATCTGCCTTTTTATCTCCAATGCTGGTCAGCGTTTGTAATTGTTCTTTTGTGGCAGAATTCAAATTAACTGTTCCACCTGTAGATTCACTTCCACCTGTCGTCTCACTTGAAGAGCTACTGTCATTAGATGCACTGGTTGTAGTAGAATCGGACGAAACTGGTGCGGCTACTTCTGCATCCACGGTACCCGTTGCAGCACCTTTAATTTCACCACGAATGGGCACATAAACAACTTGTTGATCCGTTAATCGCTGTGCCAAATTAATATGTTTACGGTCCGCCGTTTTGAGCATCCCACCAGCCAAATTAATCGCATCGTCCACACGCATCGAATTTTTAACTTTAAAAATTCCTGGATGTTTAACTGCGCCTTTAACGTCCACATAAACATATTCACTTGTAGTTTCACTAGTAGTCATTGTAGGACCACTTGCCGTTCCAGAAACGGTGGCAGGTGAACTCGTTTGATTACTAGAACTAAATTGTTCAGACGAATTTTCACCACTATTCATCGTTAATGCATCTGAGTTTGTATTTGAGTTGTGTTTTCCCATCAAAAGAAAGACAATTAACACTACCAAAACACTCCCACCACCTATTAAAATGTATTTTTTATAGTTTTCCCATAATTCTTCAATCACACTCCTCACATCCCTTCACCTATTAAATACGCACATAAAAAGAGATATTTTTAATTATTATCAATTTTCGATAACTTTTTAAAAATATCTCTTGGTGTTCTATAAAACTATTTGGTTTTTTGCAAATACTTTATGGCATCCTCAAAATTCTTTACCGGAACCACTTTCAGCTTCGGATCAATTCGTTTAGCCGTTTTTATTGCCAACTGATAATTAGTCAAATGATTTGGCTCATATTTCTCAACAAGTTTCGTTGGTTTGAGATAAGGCGCAAAGAAAATTGTGGCACCCGCTTTTTTGGCAGCAACAATTTTTTTGTCAATCCCACCAATTTCACCGACTGACCCATCCGTAGCAATTGTGCCAGTTCCGGCAATATTACGACCCTTACGCAGATTCTGATTAGTTAACTGACTATAAATTTGTAATGTAAACATTAATCCTGCAGACGGCCCCTCTGTCCCATGCGCATCAATGGAAACGGGAATCTTAGTTGTCACAGAATTATTGTCTGTTAATCCAATACCAATACCAGGTTTACCAGTGGATAAACGGACTAGCTTACCAGAAGCTGTCTTAGTTTTACCATTATGCTGATAAGTAATTGTGATGGAATTGCCTACGTTATGTGATCTAATCTTCTTCATGGCATCTTCGGCACTAACTAATCGCTGATTATTGACTTTGGTGATGGTGTCACCAACATGCAAAACGTGTTTAAATTGTGAATTTTTCTCAATCTCAAGGATATAGATGCCCTTGAAATGAACCTTCACAGCCTTATCAGCCTTATGATAGGCCACATAAATGGCTTGATTAATTGCACTATTCATATAAAATGTCTGTACTTTATTATACGTGGCATTATCTTGATTACCAGTAATATCACTAACAGATTCGACTTCATAATTGGGCATGATTTTCGCAAACACATACATCGCTGGCGTCCCTTTGATCACCGAAACTGTGGTCATCCGGAAACTTCCCTTTTTGTGATCGCGTTTATGATTCACTTTAACGTACTGACTCAATTGATCCGCCGTTCCGGGACCTTCTACATAAAATGGTAAAGGTAAAAACACGAAAACAAGCGCAACGATCATTGCAACTAGTAATAACCAATATTTTTTGAAAAACTTTCGGATTCGTGCCAAAATGTATCTCCTTTACTTAAATTTATCTTTTAAAGGTTGCACGACATTTGCAGGCACAAAACTGGATACGTCGCCGCCCATTTTGGCAATTTCTTTAATAATACTTGAAGCAACATAAGTATTCCGAGGATTCGCCATTAAAAAGATTGTTTCAACTGCGTGATCGAGTTGATGATTCATCTCTGCAATTTGACGCTCATAGCGATAATCAGCCTCATCCCGCAACCCTCGGACTAACGTGGTTGCCTCTAATTGTTTAAACAAGTCAATGGTAAGCCCCTTAGTCGGGATCACTCGTACGTTGGACAAATCACTAACAGCATTTCGAATAAGCCGTACTTTTTCTTCAGTACTAAATAATGCTGATTTACTGGTGTTAATTGCGACAGCCACTACCAGTTCGTCAAATAACAAACTTGCCCGTTTAATTATATTAAGGTGCCCATTAGTCAATGGGTCGAAACTCCCCGGAAAAATTGCAACTTTCATCTAATCACCTGTTTCAAATTGATAAATGCTGACTTCCGTGATGCCATAATCTTGTCGTTTCCAAAGCTTAAAGTTGGGCATAGATTCCGGTAATTTTGCAAATTGATCCGTTTCGCAGACCACAATTGCACCGGCATTTAATAATCCTAAACTAACCATTTTTGCCATTTCTTTGACAATCTTCTGGAGTTTATACGGTGGATCCAAAAAGATCAGATCAAATTTTATGTCTTGATCAGCCAGAATTGTTAGTGCTCGATTGGCATCTTGACGCATAATTTCAAATTGATCTTGTGCCTTAGTAACCGCCACATTTTGTTCAATCGTTTGAATGGCTTGCCGTTGCTTATCTACTAAAACAGCCTTATCAATCCCTCGCGAAACGGCCTCAATACTCAATCCGCCACTTCCAGCAAACAAGTCCAAGGACCGACCACCATCAAAATAAGGGCCAATCATATTAAACATCGATTCTTTTACTTTATCTGTGGTTGGTCGCGTTTTTACACCAGGAACTGCCTTTAACCGACGACCACCAAAATCTCCAGAAACCACTCGCATTTATCATTCACCTAGTCTTCATTTGTACGTTTAAATTCCGCCGTTTCGTCATCATCAAAGTTCATCTTCAAGTCTGCACGCGGGGAAATTTCAGCGCTTTTAACGCTTGATAATTTGCCAATTGCAACACAAGCTTTTTGGGCCAGTTCACGATCAGTATACAAAACAGCATATTTCATGCTTTTTGAAACGTAATACAAAATGCCAAACTTTTTCAATTGCTTAACTTGTCTTAAATTAGATAAATTAATAATGATACTTTGTCGAGATTGAAGTGTAAATTCCATAATTGCCTCCTATGTGCGTCTCACAAGCCTATTTAAGCTTTTGAGGTGCAATCTCAATCAATAAGTCATTCGTGTCCACAACATCACCAGCAGCTACATAAACATGTTTAATGACACAATCAAACGGAGCTTGAATTGTTGTTTCCATCTTCATAGCTTCCGTAACCAACAGGTTTGTGCCCTTGCCAATTTTATCACCCGCGTGAACACTCACACTCAACACAGAACCACTCATTGTTGCCCCAATTTCATTACTATTTGTGGGTTCAGCCTTACGCTTAGTTGTTGCAGTTTCGTGAATACTTAGATCACGCACCACAATATCTTGTTTACGACCATTAACTTCGTAGTAAAGAGTTCGTTGCCCTTGCTCATCAACTTGGCCAATTTGATTTAACTTAATAATCAGATGGTACCCATGCCGCACTTCAACATCCACGGTTTCTCCTCGACGGATACCCTGAAAGAAGGTTGGCGTATCTAATTTGGTCACCGGCCCGGCCGAATCGATAAATGTATTATAATCATCAAATACTTTTGGATACAAGACAGCACTGATGACTTCTTCGGGGGTAACATCTCGTTGTAACTGTTTAATCAACTTTTTTTCAACTACGGCAAAATCGACTGCTTTGGCTAAACTACCAGGACGAACCGTAGTAGCCGTTTTATTTTTTAAAACCAATTTTTGAAGTTGTTTTGGAAAACCATTAACCGGCTGTCCCAAATTTCCAGCAAAAAAGTCAACAACGGACTTGGGAAAGTCAAGGTGCTCACCTTCAGAAAGGATTACTTCAGGGCTTAAATCATTTTCAATCATAAACAAAGCCATATCCCCAACGACTTTTGAGCTGGGGGTAACTTTGATAATATCACCGAATAACGTGTTAACCTGGCGATAAGCCTGTTTCACGTCCTCAAAACGGCCTTTTAAGCCAAGTGCTTGGGCTTGTTGTTGCAAATTAGAATACTGTCCCCCTGGCATTTGCGTTTGGTAAATATCAGTTTGGGAACCGGTCATGCCATTCTCAAAATCTTGATAGAACGGCCGAACACCTTTCCAATAACGGTTAATTTCTTCTGCATTTTGAATATTAATTGTGGGTTGCCGGTTGTCACCCGTCATTGCATAGTACAAAGTGCTTAAACTGGGTTGACTGGTAGTCCCGGACATACTGCTGGCAGCAACATCCACAATATCCACACCAGCCTTTGCAGCACTCAAATAAGTTGCAATACCATTGCCCGTTGTATCATGGGTATGCAAATGAATCGGAATTGAAATATTATCTTTAAGTACATTAATCAGTCGATAAGCCGCTGCCGGTTTCAAAACACCAGCCATATCCTTAATCGCCAAGATTTGGGCACCAGCTTGTTCAAGCTCTTTAGCTAGATTCTTGTAATACTCAAGCGTGTAAGTCTTTTGACCTGCATCCAAAATATCACCTGTATAGCACATTGTTGCTTCGGCAATTTTACCGGTATCACGAACTGCTTGAATACTGGTTTCTAATTGTGGCACCCAGTTCAAACTGTCAAAAATTCGAAAAACATCGATGCCATTTTTAGCTGCTAATCTGATAAATTCCTGAATAACATTGTCGGGATAATTTTGATACCCAACAGCATTGCTCCCACGAAAAAGCATTTGTAGTAACGTATGTGGCATCTTTTTGCGTAGCTCACTTAACCGTACCCAAGGATCTTCGTGTAAGAAACGGTACGCCACGTCAAACGTTGCACCGCCCCATGCTTCGGCGGAAAACAATTGTGGCAATCCTTGATCGATTTTACCTGCAATTGGCAACATATCATGGGTACGCATTCGGGTTGCAAATAAACTTTGATGGGCGTCTCGCAAAGTGGTATCTGTCAACAATAATTGTGATTGATTGCTAATCCATTCTTGTAATCCAGACACACCTTGAGTCACTAATATATCTTTTGCAGTTTGCTCTTTTTGAGGAATAATTTGTAACTTTTCTAAGGCTTCTGGGTAATATTTTTTCTCGTGACTTGGTACCCCATCAGTACCATTAACTGCGATCTTACTCATGTAAGTTAATAATTTATTGGTCGGGTTAGCATCATTTTGAACTGTAAAAAGCTCTGGCGTTTCGTCAATAAAGGTCGTTGTGGCCTCTCCTGATTGAAATACCGGATGACTAATTACATTCTTCAAAAAGCCTATATTAGTGTGAATACCGCTAATCATAAATTCGTTTAATACTCGTAACATTTTCTTGGCAGTATTTTTAAAATTACTGTCATGCACGCAAACTTTTACCAACAAAGAATCAAAAAATGGTGTGATAACAGCTCCCGTATAAGCATTGCCGACATCCAAACGGACCCCATTACCACCTGGAGAACGATAGGTTTCAATAGTTCCTGTGTCTGGCATAAAGTTTTTTGAAGGATCTTCAGTTGTAATTCGACACTGAATTGCAGCTCCTTGATAAGTTAAATCTTTTTGTTGTGGAAAATGTAAATCTGTAAATAAATTTTTACCTTGTGCAATTAAAATTTGTGATTGCACAATATCACGATCCGTAATTAATTCAGTAACGGTATGCTCAACTTGCACTCGGGGGTTAACTTCCACAAAGTAAAATTGGTTTTTTTCTACCAAGAACTCAACCGTAGCAGCATTCACATAATGTACTGATTGCATTAAGCGCACGGCAGCATCACAAATCCGTTTTCTTAAATCAATAGGCAGAGTTACACTAGGGGCGATTTCAACCACCTTTTGATTACGTCGCTGCACAGAACAATCCCGCTCAAACAAATGTAAAACATTGCCAAATGAATCCGCTAGTATCTGGACTTCAATATGTTTAGGCGATTGTAAATATTTTTCCAAGTATAATTCATCACTACCAAATGATTGCATAGCTTCACTTTTAGCACGATCATAGCTTTCTTTTAATTGTGATTCTTTTTGAACAATTCGCATCCCACGGCCGCCACCGCCCATTGCCGCTTTTAGCATGATGGGATAACCATGTTTGTCCGCAAAAGCCTTCACCTGCGCAAAACTAGTGACTGGATCTTTGGTCCCCGGAATTGTTGCAATCCCAGCCTTGTTGGCAACGGCTTTAGCTTCCAGTTTGTCACCAAACATATGTAGATGAGCCACTTTTGGTCCAATAAAGGTGATACCCTCTTCTTCACAACGTTTGGCAAACTGCTCATTTTCGGACAAGAAACCATAGCCTGGGTGGATCGCATCCACGCTATTTTCTTTAGCAATTCGAATGATATCTTCAATATCTAAATAAGCTTCAACTGGTTTTTTACCAGCACCAACTAAATAAGCTTCATCTGCCTTAAAACGATGAACTGACAGTGCGTCTTCTTTAGCAAAAATAGCAACTGTTTGTAAGGAAAGCTCCTTGCAAGCCCGAAAAATTCGTGTGGCAATCTCGCCACGATTTGCGACTAATACTTTTTTCACAAATACCCCTCCAAACTCTTTATTCGCGAACCAGTGTTAAATTTTTAGTTCGCTCACGTTGTACGTTTGCACTCACATTTAGCAAGATGCCCATGGCAACTGATAACACTAACATACTTGAACCACCATAACTGATGAACGGAAAAGTTACTCCTGTAATAGGCAGTAAACCCGTTACACCACCAATATTGAAAAATGTTTGGATTGAAAGATAAGTCGCTAACCCGTAGCAAACTAAAGTTTCGTACATGTTATGGGCATGAATACCTAACCAAATTGCGCGACCCACAATAACTAATAACAAAATTAAAATTAAGCTTACCGTAACTAAACCTAATTCTTCCGAAACAACTGCCATGATAAAATCAGTATTTGCCTCTGGTAAATACCCTTTTTTCTGAATACTGTTTCCCAAACCAACACCAAACACACCCCCATTTCCGAGAGCATAGTAAGAATTAACTAATTGGTTCCCCGAACTTTTGGCAAGTTCGAACGGATGCGCAAATCCTACAATTCGTTGAAGCATATAATTTTTTGTGTTTACATTAATTCTTGATGCAAGTGGTAGCAAGACAAACATGAAGGCTGAAACACCTAATAAAATAATGCCAATGCCCTTTCGATAGTCAATACCACTGGCAAAAAAGATGATCAGGGCGATTGTAAAGTTGATTGTAGCGCCCCCCAAATCACGCTGAAGAAAAATAGCCAAGACGAACACTAATGTCATAATTAAAGGTGCGCGATAATAACTCTTAGGATCTCTTTCAAGTCGATCATTATGTTTAGAAAGCATATCTGCTAGATAAAGTGTTAAAAACAATTTAGCAACTTCCGCAGGTTGAATATTAATCGGCCCTAATTCAATCCACCCTTTTGCACCATTCACAACCGAACCCCAAAACAGGAGATAAAGAAACGAGAAAATCATCCCAATGGCAAAAATTTTTAAAAATGTTGAGCTTCTAAATTTTTTTAGTTTAAGTTCAAAAACAAGTGCTGCAACCAAGAATCCAACCATGACATATGCCATTTGGCGAAAAAGATAGCTCGTTGCACGGATTCCATTAATAATATAATAATCAGCACTTGACGAGTACACCATGATAATTCCAAATACGCATAAAATTACGTATGGTACCACAATAAAATAATCTAAATACTTAAATTTCTTCATTAAAGATGAACCCACCTTGATTGTAAATATTTTCGTGCTAACTCTGAACATTATAGCATACGTAACCGCTGGCAAAAATGAGGAAAACACGCAGAACTTCTAAATATATTACGCCATACCACTAACATTCACGGTAAAAGTTACGATTACGTGAAGATTTTTCTTGCCTTTTTGTCCACACAAAAATGGGATTGAACGATTCAGCCTAACACTGAAGTTCAATCCCATTTTTAATTTTTGAGTAACTTACTCATCGTCGTGCTTTCTGCGTTTAATTCCAAATAACGCCATCATTGCACTCAAAATCGTAACTCCCATCACAGCTACAACATTTTCATTCTTCTCATCAGTCTGTGGAAGCGTGCTGGCTTTATTAGTCATTTCCCGTTTTGCATTCTGATTTGTTGATTGATTTGCTGTTAACTGTGCATTGCCATGGTTTCCAAACGCTGCCGTGTTATCAACAGAATTGTCAGAATGGTTACCAACTTCTGGATTCTCGATATTATCAGAATTTCCGTTACTACCAGAATTGCCAGTGCCACTACCGTCTGATTCTCCCGGACTTGGCGTTCCAGGATTTTCAGGCTTCTCAGGCTTCGTACCACCATTGCCATTGCCTGAGTTACCAGAATCCGAAACCTTCTTGTAATGAACCACAACCAAACTATTTGAAGGTTCAATTGTTGTTTCAACAGGGACAAGTTCTGCAACATCACCATCATTTGTATAACCGACAATATTAGGTGTCTCAACCTTGGCATACACATTCTGTGGTGAGTATGTCACCACACCAGTGCTCAAATTAGTGCCAACTTTGTAAATGACCTTTTCAATCACATCAACAGGTGTCTTTGATCCAGCCCCTACATAATGAATTGTCCGAGTAACAGTCATTTCTGTGTACACAATCTCATTAGTTGGCGTATAAGTTACCAAGACATCATCAGAACCAGCCACAAAGTTTGCAACTTCATCATCATTTAAGGTAACAGATGGTGCATTCTTGTCTGCTGTGTAACCAGTAACCTTTGGACTTGTGACGCCGGCAAAACCGTCATTGTTGTTATTGCCATCATCACTTGTGACCAAGGTCCAATCGCTATAACCAAGGAGCTCGCCTGTCTTCGCGTCAACAAAGGCCGTCCGGGTATAAGTTGCTGTTTGAGCAACACTTGACGGATTCTTGTTTGCACCGGTATAAGTGATGGTTCGACTAATGGTCTTATCCAAATCAGTCTCACTAACTCCGTCTGGATATTTTGGTCCATCTGGATTAGTTGGATCAATGGGATTCGTTGGATCTTTCGGATCAGTTGGATCAACAGTTACCGTTTCATCTTTCGTATAGGTCACCGTTTCATCATCAGAGCCAGCCACAAAGTTTGTCACAGCATCGTTATCTAAGGTAACATCTGCCACATTCTTATCCGCTGTATAACCAGTAACCTTTGGACTTATGACTGCTGTAAAGCCATCATTGTTGTTATTGCCATCGTCACTTGTGACCAAAACCCAATCACTATAACCAAGTACTTCACCAGTCTTCGCATCTACCGTTGCTGTTCGTGTATAACTCCCAGTTTGGGTTACACTTGCCGGATTCTTGTTTGCACCGGTATAAGTGATGGTTCGACTAATGGTCTTATTCAAGTCTTTTTCAGATACACCATTTGGATACTTAGGACCATCTGGATTAGTTGGATCGACTGGATCGGTTGGATTCTTTGGATCAGTTGGCCTAACAATGACTGTCTTATCTTTAACGTAAGTTACATTCACTTTTGAGTCTAACGGTCTGGAGCCTTCAGTTAAAACTATCGCTTTCAGAAGGGTACCTACTACCAGCTGTATATCCAGTAACTGTTGGGCTCGTAACTTCAGCATAACTACCTTGAGGTGTCCAAGCTGTCTCACCTGTTGTTTTATTGGTCATAGCCTTATAAATAACGTTTTGTATCACGTCTTTGGGAGTGCTAATCCCAGCTCCAATATAATGAATGACCCGATGAATAGTAACTTCATTTACTGGATTCGTTTCATTCCCATTATTTGGAACAAGCGTATCGGCACTATACTTTACAGTCACGTTGATATCTGCTGGTTGTGTCCCTTCAGACATAATTATGGCTTGGAATCACATCCAACACTGTTTCTTTATCAGCAGTATATCCCGCAACATGTGGGCTTGTAATAGCTGTGTAAAACCCTTGTGGCGTCCAGACGGTTTTACCTACTGTTTTATCAGTAACGGCTTTATAAATTACATCTTGTACGATATTAGTCGGAGTTTTCGCACCCGCTCCGGTGTAATGAATTGTTCGATGTACCGTGACTTCACTCACCGAATTAGTCTTATCCCCATTATTTTCCACAATCGTATCTTTACTGTAGTTAACTGTTACTATTGCTTCGTTTTTTGGTGTTTCACCCTTCTTTAACACAAAAACTCCAGGTTTCACCATAGGTACTGTAACTTGATCAACGTGATATCCAGCAAGATTCGGGCTAACTACGGCACTATATACGTTCTGCGGTGTCCATGACGTTACACCAGTCGTCTCATCAGTCATTAACTTATAAATCACGTCTTGAACAACATCGGCTGGCGTCATAACTCCAGCTCCTTTATACTGGATCGTTCGATGAACTAGAACCTCACTTATTGGATTTGCATCATCACCGTTATTTGGGACAAACGTATCAGGTGTGTATTCAACTTGAATATCAATCTGAGTCCCATTTGCTTTATTTGGAACTACGAGATCTTGTCCAGGAGACGCTGTGTAACCAGGATAATCTGGGATGTTTACATTTGAACCAATGTCTGCAGTAATTGGATCACTAGGTGTTAAGCAATTAATTGGCTTACCGTTTTTATCTACCGGTGTCACTGTATACGTAACTTGATCCTTAGCATATACAAATGTAACCTCTCCATCAGTTGGTGCAACAACCGAAACGGAACCATTTTTAATATCTGTATTAACATTGGTTAAGGATTCAGTAGTCTTTATATTTTGCACATGATACCCAGAAACAGTTGTTGCTGTTAACTGATTTTTGGTGTGAAAATCGGTTTCGATTTCAGTATCCGGGGACAATGAATCTCCCTTTTCATCCACATAGTGGGTTGTAACATTAATGATGCCCAAATTCAGTTGGATTACCATTAAATTTTTTATTGACACAACACCATTTGTACTAAAAGTTAGATTTGAGACATCTGTAATATTCTTTGCTTCTATTGGACCATCGCTATCAGATTCTGGTGACGATTCAAATACTGTACTTGGTAATTGCTTAAATATCGCACTTGTATCAGGTATACCCTCTGGATACAATGACTCAAGCTTTGCGTTCCAAGTTTCAACCATAATTTTAATTGTAAACGGCCCATCAGACACAGATTCATTCAAGATATTAGCAATTAGGCTTTTTAAAGTGTCCGAATAAGTATATTCGTTTAAATTATCAAATTCGTGCTTATAATATGCCGTTCCTAAAAATGTATCTAGCTTGCCCAGCAATGGCAGGTCATATAAAATCATTTCCTTTGCAACAAACGACTGATATTGACTACTGACTGAATCAGTCATATCGGAATTAAAGTTCTTAGTAGTCAAATAATCATTTTTCAATAATTCTGAGAAACCTTCTTGTATATTAGTAACAATTTCTATCACATTTGCCTGTGATAAATTTGATAAATTCAAATTTTGAAAATATAATGCATTTCCCAAATTATCTACAAAAACAGGTATGGTTTAAATTGTCGCATTAATAATTGTGTCAACTGGGAGTGAAATCACGTCTGAAACTGGCGATAAAGTTATTGTCTGCGGAGCATCTGCTGTGGGTCGAGCTAAATAATTTGTCGCATTCGTTGCTTTTAGAATAAGTGTTAAACCATAATCAGCTGTAGTATTAATAGTTGAACCAGGTTTACCATCTACTGATAGTTTAGAATCGGATGAATTAATCACTTTTCCAGTGGTTTGATCAACATATTGTATTTGATAAGTTTGATTTGCTAACTGCAAATGGATTAATAAGTTGTCACTATCATCTGCAGTAAGGGTATATTTCACCGTTCCACTTTGACCAGTTGCTAATACATATTTCTTTTTACTGCTGTTGACTTCGGACATAATATTAGTTCACGATAAATCATTTGCCACATTATAAGTATTGGTATCGCCAACCTGACCGTTTATTTTTTTTGTTGTAATTACGTTTTCCGCGTTGTCATCATCTACATAACTAATTGTTAAACTCGCGTTTCTTTCATTTTCATTGGTAGCTAAACTTGAAGTAGCTGTTGAAGAAACTGCAACCTTTGAGGCTTCACTTGTCGGACTAGTCGTAGAATCTTCTTTTTTTAAATCTCGATTAGCAACGGTTGATTCAGTAGAACTACTGCTTGCTAATTTGTTAGTTGCCAAATTTTTATCTTTACTTGCCACAACTATTGCTGCAGAACTCTGACCAATACTTTCCGAATTATTAGAACTACTTACACTCTGAGTAACAGTATTCTGTACTTCTTTTCTATTGTTTACAGAATCACTAGTTTTGACCTTATCAGCACTGGTGCTTTGCTCTGCAATACTTGAGCTAGATGCCGCTTTACTTGTAGTTTGAGTGCTATCTTTACTTACCGTTGAAGTTTTAGCCACTACAGAACTAGATTCAGAACTAGTATCAGCCTGAATACTTATCTGATTAAAGAAAATTCCACTTCCAAAAAAAAGGACAGTAACTCCCGCAAATAACCACGTTCGTCCTGCCTTAAACATTTTAAAATGTTCTTTTCTTTCTGCTAAATCCCTTTGTAAGCTCCAATTTAGCTTACTATAGTTACTTTTTTTCATGACATTTCGTCCCCCCTTTGATAATACTATCTGCAGCCTGCTAAACGCTTACATTATAGCATTATAAGAAATGATTAGCACCTTAAAAGAAATAAATATTACGGTTCAACTAATTTAGTAATAATATACTTTTGCAAACAATTTATTTTGTCTGTTACACACAATCTAAAGAAAGTTGTATGATTCGTTTTTCAATCTCATCGCGTACCTGCCGAAACACATTTAAAACCTCTTCTTCGTTACCAATTGCTTGTGCTGGATCTCGCAAAGGCCAATGAAGTTTCTTAATAGTGGCTGGGGTTACTGGGCAACGATCACGGGCATCTCCGCATAGGGTTACTATATAATCACAGTTTGCCAAATAGTCTGCATCAATTAACTTAGAAGTTTGCTTTGAAATATCAATTTGTTTCTCTGCCATAACTTTCACAGCAAGAGGATTTAATCCATGTACTTCAATTCCGGCACTTGCAATTTGCCAGTCATTTCCCAAAATTTGTTTTGCAAGACCTTCTGCCATTTGGCTACGACAAGAATTACCAGTACATAAAAAATAGATTTGTGGCATTTCTAAATTCCTCCTAAAATACAAAAAAGGAAACTCAACTAATGAGTTTCCTTTTATTATAACTTATTTATTTTTTTGAAGCAGTCTTACGACGTTTGGCTTCTTTTTCACGTTCATTTGTATTTAAAATCTGTTTACGCAAACGTACATGTTCAGGAGTAATTTCACAATATTCATCTTCATTGATGAATTCAAGTGACTCTTCAAGAGTTAAATGAGTTGGTGTCTTGATTTTAGCCATATCATCAGATCCAGCAGCACGAACGTTAGTCTGGTTCTTACCACGAGTGATATTAACTGAAATATCATTTTCACGGCTGTTTTGACCAACAATCATTCCTTCATAAACTTCCAAACCTGGGTCAACAAAAATTGTGCCTCGGCCTTCAATACCCATGATTGCATAAGTAGTCACTTTACCAGAGTTAATTGAAACCAAGGTTCCGTTACGACGACCAGGGTTCCAGTTTTTAATAACTGGCATGTACTTTGAAAAGGTATGGTTCATAATTCCGTAACCACGAGTCATTGATAAAAATCCAGTGGAATAACCAATCAAGCCACGAGTTGGTGCCAAGAATGTTAAACGTGTTTGACCATTGTCAGTGGTTTCCATGTTCTGCATTTCACCCTTACGTTGTGACAAGCTATCGATAATCGAGCCTGTATATTCGTCAGGGGTATCAATTTGAACAGTTTCAAATGGTTCGCAAAGCTTGCCATCAATTTCCTTGTAGATAACTTCTGGACGTGAAGCCTGTAATTCATAACCTTCACGACGTAAAGTTTCAATCAAAATTGACAAATGCAATTCACCACGACCAGAAACAATCCAAGCACCTGGATCGTCAGTGTCTTCAACACGTAGTGAAACATCAGTATGCAATTCCAACTTCAAACGTTGTTCCAGTTGACGTGAAGTGACAAACTTACCTTCACGACCGGCAAATGGCGAATCATTAGTTCTGAATGTCATCTGCAAAGTAGGCTCATCAATCCGAAGCAATGGTAAAGCTTCCTGGTGGGCAGGATCTGTAACCGTTTCACCAACGAAAATATCTTCCATTCCAGAAACAGCAATTAAATCTCCAGCCTTAGCTTCATTAATTTCCAAGCGTTTCAAACCAAAGAATCCAAACAACTTGGTAACTCGAAAGTTCTTAGTTGAACCGTCAAGCTTCATAACAGTAACGTTATCGCCAACTTTAATTTTACCGCGGAAAATGCGACCAATTCCTACACGGCCAACAAAGTCGTTGTAATCTAACAGTGCAACTTGGAATTGTAAGGGTTCTTCACTATTATCAACTGGTGCTGGAATTGTTTTGATAATTGTGTCAAACAATGGCTTCATTGTATGCTTTTGCTCAGCAGGATCACTAGAATAACTAGATGTTCCGTTTAACGCACTAGCGTAAACAATTGGAAAATCTAATTGATCTTCATCAGCACCAAGTTCAATAAACAGATCTAAGACCTCGTCGACAACTTCTTCAGGACGAGCGCCTGGTCGGTCAATTTTATTGATAACTACAATTGGTGTTAAATGTTGTTCCAAAGCCTTCTTAAGCACAAAACGTGTTTGTGGCATTGTACCTTCAAAAGCATCGACAACTAACAAGACACCATCAACCATGCGCATAATTCGTTCAACTTCACCACCGAAGTCCGCATGTCCTGGGGTATCCAAAATATTAATTTGTTTGTCGCCATACCGAACGGCTGTATTCTTAGAAAGAATCGTAATGCCTCGCTCACGTTCGATCGCATTGGTATCCATTGCCCGATCCTCAATATGGGTGTGTTCGTCCAATGTATCTGATTGCTTTAGCATTTCGTTCACCAAAGTTGTCTTACCGTGGTCAACATGGGCAATAATTGCGATGTTTCGAATATCATCTCGTCGTTTCAAAAGTGTTTCTCCTTTTCCTGGGTATCTCCATAAAAAAACTGCGACTAGTTTGTCACAGTCAGACTACCTAATCATATTTAGTATATCTTTGTGTGTATCTCTTGTTGATACTAATACATCATTTGATGATAGCATATCAACAGGTGTTCCGTCAACCTTTGTCACCGAAAGATCAAGGGTTTCTGCTAAAATCTTTCCTGCAGCAAAATCCCAAGGCATTAAATGAGAAATGTAACCGTTTTGCTTTCCCGTTAAGACCTGAATAAATTCAATTCCCGCACTACCAATAATGCGAACACCGGAACTTGCCTCATCAATTGCTTGCAAATGATATTTATCGTGAATCAGCATTGGCCCGCTGACTCCCAATAGACCATCTTTTAAACTAATATTTGCTGGTTTAGGTAATTGGCCACTCTGGTTAAACACACCCAGTTGCGGACCACCCCCATAAATAATGTCACGCATGACATCCATAATGTATCCAAGCACGCCCGTGCCATCTATATACAAAGCGATCATCACTGCAAAATTATCGCGTTGTTTGACAAAATTTAAAGTACCATCTAACGGATCAATGATCCAAACGTGTCCTTGCATGTCGGTAACGCGATCTCCTTGTCCTTCTTCACCCAAAATTTTTGCTTCTGGATCAAGCTCTCGAATATATTTAATTATCCTTTTTTCATTTGCTTTATCGACATTTGTTACAAGATCTTTGCGACTACTTTTTTCTGCAACTGACAAGGGATCATGTAGTTCACCCAACACATCCTTGCGAATTTCTTTCAACCAGCCGCGAATAACTTGATCGGTTTGTCTTAAATTTTCCATATTGTTCATAACTCACCTATTTGCTTAATGGTCCAATTCTCTTTCTATTTGAGGTTTGAGCAGCTTTCACAGCCACATACATATCAAATCCGGAAGCTTGTAAAAACCTTTTGGTTAATTGTTTTTCTTCAGATTTACTCTTCACAATTTGTTTGAAATCACGATATTGATTTAAAAACAATTGACGATCAATTCCATTTAAGAATGCTGTTTCCACCGCGGTGTATAAAGCAACCACAGTTGTAATTTCTTCTATCTCCCACTCTGGCTCTAACGGGTACGCGTAATTTTCACTCATCACTGTATCCTTTCTCATAAAATCAGTTAGCTACATTCTACCCCTTTTATCACAGTTTTAAAAATGTTCTTACCCGTTTTTATTAATTGTAAGTATGGTAAAATAATTTTGAAGAAACATTTGGAGGTTTTGAAAGTGATAAAAATGAATGACATCACCCGTGATGGTGATCCAGTATTACGAAAACGCGCAGAAAAAGCAACATTTCCATTAACAGCTGATCAAAAGAAATTAGCTGATACCATGATGGAATACTTGGTAAATAGTCAAAACCCAGAGATTGCAGAAAAATACAAACTACGGGCTGGTGTTGGCTTAGCAGCTCCCCAAGTTGGCGTTTCTTTGCAAATGGCCGCCGTTTTGGTTCCCGGTGGTAAGGATAAGCCAGTTTTATTTAAAGATGTTCTTGTTAACCCGGTGATCGTTAGTGAGTCTGTTCAAGTTGCTGCTCTCGAAGAAGGAGAAGGTTGCTTATCGGTTGATAAAGACATCCCTGGTTACGTACCTCGCCATGATCGTATTACACTCAAATATCAAACTGTTGATGGTGAAAATAAGAAGATTCGTTTGAAGGATTATCCGGCAATTGTTTGTCAACACGAAATTGATCATTTGAAAGGCACCCTTTTCTATGATCACATTAATAAAAAAGAGCCGCTTAAGATTGATGATGATGCCGTCATCATTGGCTAATAAAAATAGAGATGGGAGTTTTCCCAATCTCTATTTTTTATTCCACTTTATGCAGATCTTCAATATACTCTCTTGTAGGTTCATTAATGACATTCGCGACATCCACGTGTAACTCTTCATGATATAGCCAAATATCAGTCACGCAGAAGACAGGATATTCATACTTACTAGGAATTTGATTATCCTTCGCATATTTTTCTACGACTTCATTAATCCAGTGCCGTAAAGGCTCCAATTCACTTTTTTTCAAATCTGTTTTTCCAAATGAAAATTCGAAAGCTAACACACCACGTCCCCAGATATCCGAAACTAATTCAGGTTCAGTACCGACCTTATCAGAAAGGGTAATTTTTTGTTCATCCAATGCATAAGAAACTTTCTTCATGGCCAAGGCCACATCCTTGCGACTAGCCTCCTGCACAACTAATAAAGCCTGCTTGCGTTTGCGCCGCCGAATAGCATAGCTACCTATCAAACCAATTACGATAAGCACAATCAAAATATCTAGTATGATCATAGTTTAGCTCCTTTACTTATTAACCCCATTTTAGCATAAATCCCCCGTTTTCAATGGTTTATAGCGTTCCAATTCTATACTTAAAGAAGTTGGTATGCTAAAATAAGTATGTTAATCTTTAGCGTTGCTTGCTTTTTAACAGCTAAGCTTAGATATCTTAAATTTTCTTAAAAGGAGCACATGTCATGATTTTTAAAGTTTTATTCCAAACATCTGCAGAAACAACCCCTAAACGGGAAGCTACCAAATCTATTTATCTGGAAGCACCAACAAAAGAAGATGCTATTCAGTTGGTTGAGGATAATACAGATTACAACATTGAATTTGTTGAACCACTTGAAGGCAAAGCTTTAGAATATGAGCAAAATAGTGATAACTACAAATTAACGACGTTTTAAATTACAATATATAAAATCAGGAAACTCACCTTGCGATGTTAGATGGGTTTCCTGATTTTTTTGGATCAAAAAAGCCGGAAATCAATTACTCTCCAGCTTTTTGTTTTTTTAAAATTTATTTAACACGTCCTGCAAAGCTTGGTGCAAAGTAACTGCTGATTGTTTCAACATCAACATTTTGACCAGGTTGTGGAGCAGCAACATATTGGTTATTACCAATGTAGATAGCTACATGGTAAGTTGAACCTTTAGAACCCCAGAAAATCAAATCTCCTGGTTGAGCCGCAGAAACAGATTCTGTTGTGACATAGCTTTCAAGGGCAATAGTATTATGAGGTAAGCTAATCCCTTCAGCATTCTTATATACATAATCAACTAAGCCAGAGCAATCCATTCCACTTAAAGTAGAACCGCCCCATAAGTAAGGAATATTGGCATTAGCCAACTTGACAGCAAGACTTACCACTGAACCAGAAGTTAAAGCAGAACTGCTTGATGTGGTTGTAGTTTTGGTTGAAGCACTGCTTGCAGTTGTTTTAGAACTTGATGAAGCTGCTGAAGTAACTGTTGTCTTAGCTGCACTAGAAGCTTTCGTTGCTGTGCTACTTTGAGTTGAACTTGTTGAATAAGCTGTCTTCACGGCTGCAGCACTTGATTTAGGTGTTGCACTAGAAGCAACACTCGAACTAACTGTTGAAGCTACAGATTTAGCTGCGCTAGAACTCTGTGCTGCACTGGAACTTGGAGTTGTACTTGAAGCTGCACTACTTGAGCTTTCAGATACCACACTAGGCGTTGAAGCAGATGAAACTGCACTACTTGCAGATACAGTGCTACTTGCTGAGGTCGTTTCAGAAGAAGCCGCGCTACTTGAAGCCACACTCGAGCTTTCAGAAGTTACAGAACTTGCGTCTGTTGAAGAACTTGACACACTCGAAACTGAAGAACTTGTTGACGCAGCTTCAGCCTTGCTTGAACTGGAAACTGACGCTGATGAAACTGAACTTTCACCTGCAGCTGAGGTTGATGAACTTTGAGCAGCTGAAGAAGCAGCCTTATATTCAACCTTTGGTGCAGTGCTTTTAGCAGCATTGCTACCAGAAACAGGAACCTTTAAGGATTGACCAACCAAAATTAAATTACTGCTAAGTCCATTAGCTTCTTTAATCGAAGCAACAGAGACACCCTTATCTTGAGCAATTTGCCATAAACTATCGCCCGCTTTAACAGTGACTTTTATGTATTCTTTTGAACTTGCTTCGCTTTGTTTTTGATCTGTTGTTCCAGGAATTTCAACTTTTTGACCAACCAAAATTAAATGTGACTTTTGATTGATTTTATTTAAAGTCTCAATACTCTTAATGGAAACATTATACTTTTGAGAAATGCCCCAAACTGTGTCATTTTTGGCAACTTTTACTGAATCAGCATTAACAGTTTGTGTAGCTCCAGCGATAAACAATCCAGCCGCACCTGCAACTCCTGCGAGTACTACCTTTGTTGTTTTAGAATTACTGTGTGATTTAACCATATACCCCACTCCTTTAATTCAATTTCTAAAGCTATAAATAATCATTTTTAAACAATTAGTATAAACCTAATAAATTTACTAAGTGTATTGTAGCACGAAATTTCGTAAAAAAATAGCCTGTTTATGCATATATTTCCGAATAAGCTTTTGGAAAAGCATATGAAAGCTTGCTACTAAAGTTGTTAAGGTATCCGTTTTCCTTTAAACTTTCTTAAACTTTTTTTTGTTTCTTTTCTAAAGCGAACGCCTGTTTCAAGCACTGTTACAAACATGTTACAGTATTTGGCGATTGTTACATAGTCTTGTAACATTAGGCCTTTACACTTTGATTATCAGTCGTTTCCATAATGTATAAAAATTCCGTTTTGACGAATTTTATACATTTTCAAGTACCTAAATTTAGTCATTTTTTCATAATATTCAGACTGAAAATATTTACAAAAAACGAGGCTGCAACAAAACATAGTTTTGCTGGCCTCGTTTATATATTTTCCCATAAATTATTTCTAAAAAGTGAAAAAAGTCAGATTCTTCCGCTTAGTCTAGATTGTGCTCAGAATCTAACCGCCTTTTCCTCACTCTTTTTTAAACTTATTTATTTTGTTGATTGAACTTTAACCGGTCGCCAGATTCCTAATATGATCCCAGCTACAATCGCACCAACAACAACGGCCAAAACATAAAATAATCCGTTTGAAGCCAAAGGTAATACCCAAAGACCACCATGCGGTGCAGGAACACTAACCCGCCATAGCTGAGTCAAACCGCCTCCAATTGCTGAGCCGATTACACTAGAAACAATCACACGCAGTGGATCAGCAGTGGCAAATGGAATTGCACCTTCCGTGATAAAAGAAATACCTAATACCCAATTAGAAATACCAGCTTGGCGTTCCTGTTCCGTAAATTTCTTGGGCCAAACAGTTGTGGCAATCGCAGTAGCAAGTGGTGGAATCATCCCACCAACCATAACAGCAGCCATCAGTTTGCCGTCGCCAGTTGATGTATAGGCTGCAATTGCAAATGTGTAAGCAGCCTTATTGAATGGACCTCCCATATCCAATGCCATCATGCCGCCAAGAACCGTCCCTAGCAAGACTGCACTCCCGGTCCCCATTCCGTTTAAGACATGGGTAATCCATACATTTACAGCTGCAAAAATTGGATTAATGATAAAGAACATTGACACACCAACAATTATTAAACTCAAAATTGGGTAAAGTAGCATTGGCTTCATACCTTCTAAACTTCTTGGAACCCCTTTAAAGACCTTTTTAAGCCAGTTCACTACAATTCCGGCTAAGAAACCAGCTAACAAACCACCAATAAATCCAGAAACACTAGTAGTTTTCATGATATTGGCAGCCGCCGTATTGGCCATAAAACCGCCAACAACACCTGGCATTAAAGCAGGCAAATCACCAATTGATTCCGCAATATAGCCGGCCAAAATTGGAACTAAAAACGCAAACGCATAGTTACCTAAATGATTAAAAAACAAGAAGTACATACTATGCGAACCCACATAACGTTCTAGAATAAATGATAACGCCATGATAATTCCGCCACCCACAACGAAAGGCAGCATATGCGAAACACCATTCATCAAATCTTTATAGATTTCATTCCAAAGACCGCCATTTTGGCCCTCTTCAGAATCACTTGGTTCATCACCGTCAACAGCCTGATAAATCGGTGCGTTGCCAGCTTCAATTTGATCTAATAATTCGTCAGATTTATTAATGCCATCAATTACTGGTCGGTTTAATAATTTTTTACCATTAAAACGCGCCATTTCCACCTTTTTATCTGCGGTAATCACGACGCCATCAGCTCTGGCAATGTCCTCAGCGGTCAAACGATGTAAAACGCCTTCAGAACCATTTGTTTCAACTTTAATATCAATATTTTTTTCTTTAGCGGACTTTTTTAAAGCAGCTTCTGCCATATACGTATGAGCAATCCCGTTTGGACAAGCAGAAACAGCCACAACATAAGGGCGTTTACCATTATCTTGAGGGACATCGCTTGTCTTAGATTCTTTTTCAGCATCTGCTTTTTCCTGAGCCTCTTTTGCCGACTGGGCATCAGAAAAGAGCTGTTGCACCTCATCAGGAGTCTTAGCTTGTTTCAGTTTAGCAACTAAATCTGGATTAATTAATAAGCTAGATAAGGAAGCTAAAGCCTGTAAATGAGTATTATTAGCACCTTCTGGAGCGGCAATCATAAAGAATAACTGAACTGGTTGCCCATCTAACGCATCAAAGTCGACCCCGGCTTCACTTTTAGCGAAAAGAACTGTGGCTCGTTTTACGGCCTTGTCTTTAGCATGAGGCATCGCAATCCCATCACCAATTCCGGTTGTGGATTCTTGTTCCCGTTTGATGATGTCGGCCTTATACAACTTCTCATCATCAATCACACCCTGTTCAAAATACTTATGAACCATTTCATCAATAACTTCGTCTTTTGACTTAGCTTTTAAATCCATGATCATGACATCCTTAAGTAATAATTCACGAATATCCATGAGATTCTCTCCTCCTAAAATTCTTCTATTTTAATTTGTGGTAATATTTCATCAATTTTTGCCTTGGTCGCAATATCTGCAGAAAAGGCTGTGGCACTTCCACAGGCCAATCCGTAACGGAAACTTTCCACTGGATCGTGAGTAGCATCAAAAGTCCCGGTAAAACCAGCTAACATTGAATCTCCGGCGCCGACAGAATTTTGAACGGTCCCCTTTGGCGCGGCACTGCGATAACAATGATCCTTGGTAACTAACATCCCACCATCACCTGCCATTGAAATCATGACGTTTTGCGCACCCATGGCGATTAATTTTTGTCCATACTTTTTAATTTCAGCTAGGCTATTGAGTTCAACTCCAAATAAATCAGCCAACTCATGATTATTAGGCTTAACAACCACTGGATGCGTTGGCAAAGTTTTCTTGAGCGCCTCACCAGTCGTATCCACTGCATATTCCGCATGTCGTTCCTTAACCTTTTGAATTAGGTCAAAATAAAAGGTTTCGGGTAAACTACTTGGCACACTTCCAGAAAAAATGACCACATCATTTTCTTTCAACTCATCAAATTGGGAAACAAACACTTGCTTTTCGGCTTTTGTAATTTTTGGACCCGCTGCATTTAATTCAGTTTCTTGATCAGCTTTGAGTTTGACATTAATTCGAGTATCATCTGCAATCTTAGTAAAATGACTATCCAAGTTTAGCTGATTAAGTTTGTCACTGACAAATTCACCTGTAAACCCACCTAAAAATCCCCAGGCTTGATTGGCATAGCCAAGTTCACGTAAAATTCGTGAAACATTAATTCCTTTACCACCTGGGAATTTATAACTGGTTTCAAGTCGATTGACTTCACCCAAATTTAATTTTGGAAGTTGAACCACATAGTCTATCGATGGATTCAAAGTTACCGTATAAATCATTTTTCAGCCTCCATTATTCTTTTTGTCTGATCAAATTCTTGTAAAACTTCTTTATCGTGCTCATCAGTAAGTAAAACACCAGCACCTAGTTCAGCAACTTTCGCAAACGACACTTCGTTTAATTTACTTTTATCTGCAAGAAAATATCCTAACTCACTTTGAGCTAGAACGGCCCGCTTCACAGCCGCTTCATTTGGGTCCGGAGTTGTAAACCCGTATTTAGGATGAACCCCGTTCACGCCCATGAATGCCCGGTTAAACCGAAAGTTTTTGATCGTTTCGACTACATCCGCACCAATGATGGCCTTAGTGGTGTTTTTAAGTTCACCACCTAATAAATAAGTTTTCACATTAATGTCTGCTAACTTTGAAGCCAATTGCACACCATTTGTGACTACCAGAACAGAGCTTAAAGTTGTCATAAACGGAATCATCGCTTCAGTCGACGTCCCTGCATCCAAATAGATAACTTCATCAGCCCTAATCTGTTGAACAGCCAATTTAGCGATTTTTTGCTTCGCCTGAACGTTTTTGGAAGACTTTTCTAAAACACCTGGTTCGCTTTGCAAAGTAGTAATTTGGGTTGCCCCACCATGAACACGCACAAGTTTTCCCTGATCTTCTAACTCTTGCAAATCACGGCGCACCGTAGAAATTGAGTAGTCTAACGTTTGCACCAGTTCTTGAAGTTTGACGATGCCATCTCGATTAAGCTGTTTGATTATTGCTTGTTGTCTTTCTTCTGTAAACACTTTCATTTCACCTGCCTATAGTAATATAGCACCAATTTCGTTCAAAATCAATCATAAAAGTTCATTTTTTACTAGTCAATTATCAAATTAATTATATAAAACGTTTTCAAAGCTTAATTATCAATTTCTGAATGAATACTTTGCTTTATGTTTTTGGGTTGCTGTTTGCGAATATTAACCCCTAAGACATCGATAAAGAAAGCCACAATTGGAATGCCCACAATCAACCCCCAGGTTCCAAACAATTCATCACTTACGATTAAAGTGATGAAAGTCACAAATATTGGCAGTGCCGTAGCATTTGCCATAAGCCGTGGGTGTAAGAAGTACGATTCAAAAGCATGCACAAGGACAACCAAGATTAATACTTCTAGGACCGTAATTAGACCGTTAACGGAAAAGCCAATTACCGCAAGTGGAATAAGTGAAATTAACACACCAGCAACCGGAATAAGGCCCAAAACAAAAACAACTAAGGCCAGAACTAGTAAACTCGGCATCCCAATGATCCACAATCCGATAGTCATGAGAATGGTATTAATGGAACAAATAATCAGCTGAGTTTCAATAACCGTTCCGAAAATCGAAATAAATTTATCAGCCAGCGTATAAACATTAATAAACAAACGATTATAGCGACTATGCAAAAAAGCATGGCCAAAATTACGTAAATGAGTGTAGGTTAAATTGAAAATAAAGCTTAAAAAAATAGCCATTAATACATGTTCTAAGCCACGACCGACATGACCCAGTTTTACTAACCCAGTCAAAGCTAAATCTGAACTATGTTTCAGAATAGAAGAGTTATGAATGGCCTTTTGAGCCCAAGTATAAATTTGTTTGTCAAAAACGGGATGTTTGTCGATTGTCGCTTCAACTAGTTTAGGCAAGCCGCTAAACTGATCGACCAACAGCGGGGTTGCAATGCTAACAATCATTACAAAAAGACCGATTGTCACCACATACAAAATAACGGTAGCAAAGGGTTGATTCAGAGGTAAAATTTTTCGTAAATTTTTAGTTCCCACGTGCCCAAGAAAAGAAAAAATCACGACAAATAAAATCAATGACAAAAATGGTTTCAATAAAAATAAAATAAGAATAATCACAAATAACGTTGTATACAATTCAACGTCATCGCGTTTCATAAAACTTAGAATACGATCCAAAAGACATCCCTCCAACGCATGTTTAATATTAACATAGCATTAAATTACCCATATTAAAACCACGGCATCAGCAAAAAAGCATTCCTTTAGACATTCATCGAAAAAGATGAACTGCTCCAGAAATGCTTTCAAAACGAATGTTTAGTTTTTAATTGAGCTTCTAAAAAGTGGTTCTAATGGCTCATTGTTGTGAATCATCTTAATCGCATTACCCACTAATGGGCCAACTGACATTTGAACCAGTTTATCAAATTGTTTTTCTTTGTCAATGCGAATAGAATCGGTCACAACAACTTTCTCTAACTGAGAGTTTTGGAGAATTTCAGGTGCGTTTTTAGAGAAAATAGCATGCGTTGCGCAACCATAAACTTTTGTAGCACCGGCATTTTTCAAAGCCGTCGCCGAAATAGTAATTCGGGTTCCCGTATCAATCATATCATCCACGACAATACAGGTTTTCCCCTTTACATCACCAATTATTTCAGTAGGAATTTCATCAAGTGACTCACTAGATTCCACATTCCGATTATCAATGATGGCAATCGGGGTTCCTAATAACTCCGCCATGGTTCGTGCACGAGAAACACCCGCATGATCAGGTGATACAACTACCAAATTATCTGTAATCTGATGATCCGTAAAATAACTGGCCAATAATGGAGCTACCACTAAATGATCAACTGGAACATCAAAGAAGCCTTGAATTTGAGCTGCGTGTAAGTCAATTGTTACAACCCGAGTAATCTTATCCATTTCCAGCAAATCAGCAATTAGCTTTGCAGTAATGGGTTCACGTGACCGTGCCTTACGATCCTGACGCGAATAGCCATAGTAAGGAATAACCACATTGATTTGACTCGCGCTTGCTCGGCGAAGCGCATCAACCATAATCATAAGCTCCATTAACATATCATTTACTGGTTCTGAAATTGATTGGATTACATAAACTTCAGCCCCACGGATACTTTCATCAATATTAACCTGAATTTCACCATCACTAAAACGATTGACAGTCGCTTTACCAAGTGGAACTCCGGCTTCTCTAGCAATTTTTTCAGCTAACGGTTGATTCGAATTTAGCGTAAAAAGTTTCATGCGTTGCTTAGCACTATCTGATGTCATGACATCCTCCATTAAAACTCTCAAATTTATCCCGACACCATTATCGCAGTCCTGGCAAAAAAGCGCAACACCTTTAAGCCTTCATAAAACTTTGCGGCGTAATTCCTGCCATCCCAATCATGGGATCGATTATTTGACCTTGGACTTTACTGATGGTTAAAACAGTGTCGGGTACCGCAGATTCCCCTGATTTTTTTTCTACTTTAGCAGTGACTGGCGCTTTTATTTCTGTTTCGACTTGTGGCACAACTTTTTTTGTCGCAACTAAAAGATCGGATTTTGTTTTTGCAACCTGTTTTCCATCAAAAACAGTTAACAAACGCTGTTTCAAGGTAGTCCGTCGATTAACGGCTAAATTGTTCACGCACTTTTCGAAGGCTGTTTTATCCCCCAAGAGAATTAACAAAGATTCTGCCCGGGAAACTGCAGTATACAACAAATTTCGTTGTAACATCCGTGAATATTGCTGAACCATTGGCAAAATTACCATCTTGAATTCACTACCCTGTGATTTGTGAATCGACGTACAGTATGCCAAGGTGATTTGAATCCAATCCTTGCGTCCATACGTCACTTCAGTCTCGTCAAAATCAATCACTAATTTATCTTGTTTATCAGTATTATCTTTGTCCTTAGCTGAAATAATCCCCTTAATGATCCCCATATCACCATTAAAAACGTTATTTTCTGGGACATTAACTAATTGAAGGACTTTGTCACCAATCCGAAAGTGTTGGCCACGAAATTCAACTTCTTTGGTCCGCGCGTTTTTTTTAGGATTTAAGATCTTCTGCAATGATTCATTCAATCGATCGATACCGGCCATCCCCCGATACATCGGTGCTAAAACCTGAATATCTTGGGCGGTAAATCCTTTTTGCTCAGCCTTATGGACGACCTGTGAAATGACACTATCTACTTGACTAGTTGAACAGGCAATAAATGAACGATCTTTTTGGTTTTTGGTAAAGTCATCAGGCAGCCGTCCTTCTTTAATCGCATGAGCAAGGGGCACAATGCTTGAACCATTATCTTGTCGATAGATTTTGGTTAACTCAATCTTAGGAATAACTTCACTCTTCAACAAATCATTGAAAATCTGACCAGCACCAACAGATGGGAGCTGATCCTTATCGCCCACCAAAATAACTTTCATGTTATTGGAAATTGCCCGCATCAAGGTTTTAAACAAAAAGGTGTCTACCATCGACATTTCGTCCACAATTAACAAACTGCCTTCAAGATCTTTCGTTTCTTGGTCAGGATTTGTTTCACGACCGGTTAGTCCCAGCATCCGATGAATCGTACTTGCTGGTAAACCTGTCACTTCACTCATCCGTTTAGCTGCCCGTCCAGTTGGTGCCGCTAATAAAACCGGAAACGGATTATCATGATACTCATTGACGTCTAAAGAAAAATCATTTAACGTGGCAAAAGTTTTGACAATCCCATTAATAATGGTTGTTTTACCAGTTCCAGGACCCCCGGTTAGTAAAAACAACTTTGACTGCATTGCCTTTAAAAGAGCTTGGCGTTGAGAATCATCATAGGTAATGTGAAACTGTTTTTGTGCTAAATCAATCGCACCTTGAATTTCATCAGTTTTAAACGTGTGCGTTTCTTTGGCATCATGCAACCGTTTGACGTGCTCAGCAATTTGCCATTCTGCTTCAAATAAATTGCGTAGATAAATTCGATTCTCTTCCCCAACAACCTTGCCATCCTTAGCCAAACTAACTAATTCATCGGCTACTTTTTGCGGATCAACGGCCTGATTGCGACTATTTTCCAATAGCCCTAACGTCGTTTTTAAAAGTGAACGGGCATCAGTATAGGTATCACCATTAGAATTACTGATGTCACTCGAGGCCGTTAAAATAGCGCCATCAATCCGTGCCGGTGCATCAAACGAAATATCTAAAGCTTCCGCAATTTGATCAGCTCGCTTAAAACCAATTCCATCAATATCTTCGATCAATTGATACGGATTCTTGTGCAGAATATCGAGGGTTTCTTCACGGTATTTATTATAAATACTAGCTGCTAGCTGACTCCCGAACCCATAACCGTTCAAGCCAATGATGATTTGTTCCATTCCATTATTAGCTTTAAGGACGGCAACTAAATTTGCTTGCATTTCTTTTTTAAAATTTAAAGGTGTTAAAACGTCTGGATCTTGAATAATTTTATCAATTGCGCCGGTTCCGAGTAACGCCACAATCTTTTCAGCCGTCTTTTTACCGATTCCTTTGAACTCGTCACCGGATAAATAAGCAACTAGCCCCTCTTTCGTTGTTGGTGTGGCACTCTCGTAATTAGTTGCCTGAAACTGAGTTCCATACTTCGGATGGGTAACCGTGGCACCCACAAAACGATAGGCTTGTTCTTCTTTAATATCACCAAAGCTACCGGTTACCACGATTTCATCTTCATGCCACTCCAAATTAGTTTCACTGATTTTTACCAGTAAAACTTTATAAAAACTATCCGGACTAGCAAAAAAAATCGCAGAAACTTTGCCCACCACAAACTGAGGTTCCGTTTTAATTGATTCAGTATTTTGCGAATCTTCATCAAATAAATTAAGCGATTCGTTTGGCATTACTTATCATCCTTTGTTTTAGCATCTTGATCACGCGTTTGGATAAATTTCTCGATATCTTCAAGGCGCTGTTGACCTTTTTTAAAATAAGCTGGATCTAATTGTTTTGCTTTTTTAAAGTACTCAGTTTCTTTTTCACCCTGTACCAAAGCAATTAATCCGCGTTCAAATTGATACTTGCCATTTTTTTCGTTGGCATGAAGAGCCTGATCATAGTAACTCTCGGCATGAGCAAAATCTCCCAATGCTAAGAAAATCTCACCAATTAACCCATTGATCGTTGGATCTTGTTGATGTTTGGCCTGTGCAGTTAGCGCAAATGCCAAAGCAGTTTTATAATCATCTTGTGCGACATAAGTTTGAGCAATCATCAAATAAGCATCACTTTTAAGCGATGAATCTTTGACCAACTGAAACTGAACTAAGGCTTTTTTGAACTCGCCAGCCTCGTAATACGTATTCCCTAAACCATAGTGCAACGTATTTTGTGCTTGACTGTTCTTTTGAAAACGTCCTAAAGCTTTCATATACAATTCTTCTGCTTGCTCAAAACTGTTTGCTTGGGTCAAAAAAACGCCTAAATTATAATAGCGATGAAAATCATCTGGTTTTGCGTCAATTGCTTGAACTAACAATGATGCTGCTTTTTGAGCTTTTTGTTTGGATGCTTCGCGTTTTAAATCTTTTTTTTCTGTCATGTTTACCTCAAATCATATCAGTCGGGTCAGCCTTGCGGGCAATATAACTTGTATCATTCCATTTAATTAATGAAAATGTTTGGCCAGCATCAAAAGTCTCTAAAATTGTCGTACTTGTATTTGATAGGCCGCCCCGTTTACGCAAATCCTGCAAATCAGTACCTAGCAGTGTATTCACCAACGCGTTCAAGGCTGCTCCGTGACTGACAATCAACACATTATCCGTAGGTTGGCGATAGATATCTGTAATTCGATGAATAGACGGTTTCATTCGTTGGATAAGTTGTGGAAATGACTCCCCTTGAATGGCCCGTGGATCATATTGATCGGGATGATTCTGAAAATCATCAAATTCGCGTGGATATTTCTTTTTAACATCCGTAAACTTCATACCTTCCATTTTGCCCAAATTAAACTCACGCAACCGACTTGCAATTGTCAGCGGCGTTGGATGACCCTGAAGTTCATCCAAATCATGTTGTAAAGTATTACCCGTAACACGAGCACGTCGAACTGGGCTCACATATATATGACGAAAAGCAGTTAAACTTAGATGCTTAGCCAAGGCATCAATCTCCTTGTAACTTTCCTTCAGGAGTGGTGAATCTCCTCGTGCACCCTGATAACGGCCTTCCTGATTCCATTCAGTTTTTCCGTGGCGAATAAAATATAATTTAGTCAACTTAATCTTCCTTTTCATCTATTGCTAAAACTATTATGCCAGTCTAGCGCAGAAAATTCAAAGTAAACAAAAGCCGTTCACGCTTCCCCATGGAATTGCAAACGGCCTTTTATTTTAATTTTTAGATGTATTGTAAAACTTTATCATTACTGTAAGCAGCATCAATAATCCCGCCACCTAAACACTCCTCACCGTCATATAAAACAACGGCTTGGCCTGGTGTAATGGCACGCGCAGGGTCATCAAAATCAACTGTCATCTGAGTACGATCCTCGTTGAAGTGAACAGTGACGTCAACATCCATTGCACGATAACGGAACTTTGCTGTACAACGGAATGAATCACCACGATCAACAATATCATTTACAAAATGAAGATCAGATGCAACCAATTGATCGGCATATAAATGCTCATTATGGTAGCCTTGACCAACATACAAAATATTCTTCTTCAAATCCTTACCAATAACAAACCAAGGATCATTATTTTGGCTACCGCCGCCGATGCCAAGACCGCGACGCTGACCAATTGTATAATACATCAAACCAGCATGCTCGCCCTTAACTTCGCCGTCAACTGTCATCATCTTGCCAGCCTTAGCAGGTAAATAATTGCCCAAAAACTCTTTAAAATTCTTCTCGCCAATAAAGCAGATCCCAACTGAATCCTTCTTATTAGCAACTGCTAAACCGGCCTTCTCAGCGATCTTACGAACCTTAGCTTTAACCATGCCCCCTAATGGAAACATGACGTGATCTAATTGTTCATGAGTTAGCTGATTCAAGAAGTAAGTTTGGTCCTTATTCATATCCTCTGAACGCAGTAAATGCTGATTGCCCTGTGCATCACGCTCAAGTTTTGCATAATGGCCAGTAGCAACGTAATCCGCACCTAAACTAATGGCATAATCCAAAAAGGCTTTGAATTTAATCTCATTATTACAAATCACATCTGGATTTGGCGTTCGGCCCTTTTTATACTCATCCAAGAAGTATGTGAACACACGGTCCCAATACTCCTTTTCAAAGTTAACCGAATAGTAAGGAATTCCAATTTTTGCAGCGACTTTCGCTACATCCTTGTAATCCTCAGTTGCAGTACAAAAACCATTCTCGTCGGTGTCATCCCAATTTTTCATGAAAACACCAACGACATCGTAGCCCTGTTGCTTGAGCAAATAAGCTACGACTGATGAATCAACACCACCACTCATGCCGACAACGACACGAGTTTTGCTATTGTCTGTCATCAAAATCACCATCATTTCTATCAGATTCTGGAGAATCTACGATTGAAGGTCGCAACATCCAGTAACGATCATTATAACAAAGTAAGCAAATCCTGAAAAGCATTTACTATTTATTAGTTAGTTTTATCTGAAACGTTGAACAACAATCACAATTTAATGACATAAAAAAGATTATACCAACTCAAACTATGGCATAATCCTTCGAACTAAGCTTTGACAAAAACTTCACGGGTAACCATATCATCTAAAATGTAGTGATACTGTTCCACAAGTGGTTGGTCATTTTCTTTGTTAAAAATATTGACCCGCTTCAAACCATTAGCCGTCGTTACTGACATTTTAAAGCCACTTAAATCTTTAGCAAAGATAATGCGTAATTTGTTTCCTTGTTTGTATGGAGAAGTCGGATCCAACGATCGTTCAAACACAAAGTTACCTCCATTAGAAACGATGAAGCCCAAGTCTCTTAACGTGTACTTCTTTACTTCCGGACTTATCTTATACGTATCGTGATCACCATCAACTTTTACTTCTGTTGTAAATGCCATTATTTCACAGCCTCCTTAGTTTTTAAACGCTGAATAATTTGAACTAAATTATCAACTAAATAATCTACATCTTCACTTGTATTATATTTTCCAAAACTAATTCGAATGGATTCCCCAATGCGTGGTGACTCTTTTCCATACATTGCAATTAACACGTGGGATGGCTCTAAACTACCCGCGGTACATGCAGAACCACCAGACACTGCAATTCCATTCAGATCCAAGTTAGTTTGCATCACGTAGGTTGAAACACCCTTAATCCAAAGATTAAATACATGCTGTAAATTGTTGGGATTCAATGTACCATTTATCTCAAAATCAATGTCAGCTTGTTTCAGACCATCAATAATTTGTTGTTTGAAACCTTGATACTTCGTCTGCATCTCAGATTTTACTTCTGGAGTTAATAAAGAAACTGCTTTTGCAAATCCAGCTATGCCTGGCACATTCTCGGTACCTGCTCGGCGCTTATCTTCTTGTTCGCCACCCTTTAGGAAACTTGGGAAGTTGACACCATCCCTTTTGTATAAGAAACCTAAGAACTTAGGACCATTCAATTTATGTGCAGAGGTTGACATTAAATCAATGTGGTCGCGTTTAACATCAATATCCAACAAACCATAAGCCTGTACCGCATCGGTATGAAACCAAGCTTGATGATCCTTTAAGATCTCCCCAATTTCATGAATTGGCATGTGACTGCCCACTTCATTATTCCCCGTCATGATAGAAACTAGGATCGTATCATCACGTAACGCAGCCTTTAAATCATCCAAACTAATTAGACCTTGCTGGTCAACTGGTAAATAAGTCACTTCATAACCGATTGATTCTAAATAAGCTAAAGGTTTCAGAACTGCAGGATGTTCAATCGCTGTCGTGATGATATGTTTACCAAGCGATTGACGAGCAATTGCAGTTTGCATAATCGCCGTATTATCACTTTCAGTTCCGCCACTTGTAAAGATAATTTCATCTTCATTGGCATTAATACTGTCTGCAATCACCTGACGACTCTGATCTAATACCATTCGTGCCTTCCGTCCAAACGCATGTGTACTGGAAGCATTACCAAAGTCTTGACTCATTTCTGAAGTGATTTTTTTAACCACTTCTGGTGCCATGGGCGTGGTTGCTGCATTATCAAAATAAACTTGCTTCATTTCAATTCTCCTACTCATTTTTCAAAAATTCTTTTAATTCTCAAATAACGCTAACAGCATCTTAGCTGAGCGTTTGCCAGCATCAATAATAAAATCATCAAAAGACACGCCAGCATTTTCATCGCCAACATCTGACATTGCGCGAATGACCACGAATGGCACATTGAATTGGTGGGCAACCTGCCCGATTGCACAGCCTTCCATTTCACAACAAAGTGCATCAGGAAAGTTATTCAAAATAGTTTGAATTTTGTCTGAACTACTAATAAATTGATCACCAGTAACGATTAGACCTTTTTTTACCGTTAATCCTGTTTTATGACCAGCGTCCACAATTTCAGCTACTAACTTAGGATCTGCATCAAAACGAGCAGGTTGACCTGGTAATTGTCCTAGTTTATAACCAAATGCAGTCGCATCAACATCATGATAGAGGGTCTGGGTAGAAACAACCACATCACCCACAGACAATTCTTTACCAATCCCACCCGCAGAACCGGAATGGATTAAAGCATCCACTTTGAAATTTGTGACTAATAAAGCCGCCGTGATCCCAGCCTCAACTTTACCAATTCCAGAACGCACCAAAACAACCTCGGTATTTTGAATTGTTCCTTCATAAAAAGTAATCCCATTAATGTCAGTCTCGTTTGTTACTGTTAATGCACTGTGTAAACTTTTAATTTCTTCTTCCATCGCACAAATTACGCCATACTTCATTTTCTATTCCTCATTCCACAAAAAATAATATTAAATAAACAATCACAATTGCCACAAGTAATCCAAAAATAATCCAGTTTAAACGTTTACCTAAATTGCGGCTTTTACGTTCTGCTGTACTTCGAATTGTGGGCTCTTCTTCTGGAGACGCGTCTTCAGCATGTGTTCGAGCATAATCTCGTTCAACTTGAACCCGTTTCCGATCTCGCTTTTCAAACTGCTCATTTTCTGCCTGTTTGCGTTTTTGATAGTCTTCACGAGTCAGACCGTCTTGTTGTTCGTCATCCTTCACAGTTTTCACCTACTTATTTAAAGTTTGCCAGTAGTAAATAGCCAGAACTGTTTTTGAATCTTCAATTGTGCCATCAGTAACCCCTGCTAACGCCTCTGTCAAAGAAAGGGACATTAATTGAATGTTTTCATCAGCATCCTGTGGCAACTTGGTTATTACCTGTTTGAGTCCCGTGGCTACATAAAGAGTCATATACTCGTTTGTAAAACCAGGACTTGTATAAAAGCCAGCAACCCGTTTTAAATTATCTGCTTGATAGCGCGTTTCTTCGTTAAGTTCACGAATCGCAGTCGTCTCATCAGATTCACCAGCCTCAACTTTTCCAGCAGGAATTTCAAGCGTCGTTTTCTTTATGGGTGCGCGCCATTGTTTTTCAAAAATGGCTTTGTTGTCATCTGTAATTGCTAAAACAGCAATGGCATCTTGATGCAAAACCACATCCCGATTAGCTAACTCACCATTTGGTAATTTTACTGTTTGTTGGTAAACGTCAATAATAGCTCCGTTGTAACGGGGTTCACTTTTGACAATTTTTTCTTCAAAATTCATTAATTATTCCTCGAACTTTTTTAAATTTACTTTGTAGATTCATCTTTAGCTTGATCTGGTGTTTCAGACGGCGTGTTGTCAGTCACTAAACTCACTTTGACTGCCTGAAGGCCCTTTGCACCTTGGACGACTAATAAATTAACTTCATCGCCCTCATGTAATATCCGAAAACCCTCGCCTTCGATTGCAGAATAATGTACAAAAACCTCTGTACCATCATCCAAAATAATAAATCCAAATCCTTTATCTTTATCAAAACTTTTGACTACCCCATGTTCCATGAAACTCACTCCTCGCTAGTCTAGCTATTATCTCATTTTAGACTGCTCCTTTAAACATCATACTGATAATTAAGAAAAAAGTAAATTAATTACCGTCTAGTTTGCACACATCTTAACGGATAATAAAAAAATCTCATCAATCATTGTCAAAAATTAGATTCGACAAAATTTTGATGAGATTATTTTTTTGAATTAAGCTTCTAATCCTTCTTCAACTGTTTCTGGATAATTTTCGCGAACAATTTTGGCACAACGCGCACATAATTCAGGATATGCTGTATCTGAACCAACATCCGTTTTAGTCATTCGACAACGGGCACAAACAGAACCTTGCGCAGGTGAAACTTTAACGGCCATTCCCTTAAACTGATCGGCATCTGCAGGAGCTTGATCCAAATCTTCAACTTCTAATTTAGAAATGATCAACAACAAACGTACATTTGTGTTCAAATCATTTAAAAGTTGGTTGGTATCTTTGTCAACATATAGGTTAACTTGAGCTTCCATAGATTTACCAATCATTTTAGCATCGCGGGCCTCTTCCAAAGTCTTCAACACATTAGAACGAATTCCCTTGAATTTTTCCCAGTTGGTAAAAATGGTTTCTTCATCGGCAAAATGTTGTACTTCTGGCATTTCTGCCAATTGAACAAATTCTTCCGGCTCTTTCAAGTACTCCCAAATTTCTTCAGTAGTATGAGGCAAAATTGGCGTAAGCAATTTTGTTAAGCCAACTAAGATTTCGTAGAAGACGGTTTGCATTGAACGACGACTTTGACTCTTTTCAGGATCAATATAAACCACGTCTTTAGCAAAATCGAGATAGAAGGCAGACAAGTCGGTGATCACAAAATTCATAACCCGTTTGTAAATATTTAGAAAATCATATTTTTCATAATCATCGCGTAAAGTTTGAACCAACTTGTTATATTTAATCAACATATATTTGTCTGCTGATTCCAAATTTTGATAGGCCACTTTATCAGTTTTCGGATCATAATCCGTTGTGTTTGCTAGCAAATAACGCAGCGTATTTCGGAGCTTCTTGTAACTATCAGAAATCTTCACAAAGTTTTCCATTGAGACACGAACATCAGATGAAGAATCGACTGAAGCAACCCATAACCGAACAATTTCAGCACCCATTTTCTTGATTACCTCACTTGGCACAATCGTATTACCAAGTGACTTACTCATTTTATGACCTTGGCCATCCAGTGTAAATCCTTGGGAAACCACCTGTTTATATGGTGATTTGCCAGAAACAGCTACACTGGTAATTAGACTGGAGTTAAACCAACCACGATACTGGTCAGATCCTTCAAGATAAAGATCAGCAGGATAGGTGAGATAGTCGCGTTCCGCCAAGACACCTTGATGTGACGAGCCAGAATCAAACCAAACATCCATAATGTCAGTCTCTTTCGTGAATTTACCATTTGGTGAATGCTCACTAGTGAAGCCTTCCGGAAGTAAGTCCTTAGCTTCACGATCAAACCAAACATCGGAACCATATTTTTCAAACAAGTCAGCAACATGACCAATCGTTTCTTTGGTCATGATTGCTTCACCATCTTCACCATAAAAGATTGGCAATGGCACACCCCAAACACGTTGACGAGAAATTACCCAGTCACCACGATCACGAATCATGTTGTAAAGACGTTTTTGACCCCATGATGGTGTGAACTTAACATCATCAATCGCCTTAAGGATTTTATCTCGAATTTTATCCACTGAAGCAAACCACTGAGGAGTTGCTCGGAAGATAACGGGTTTCTTGGTCCGCCAATCAAATGGATAACTATGTTTGTAAGGCATGTAGTCTAATAACAAGTTAGCTGCCTTTAATTTATCTAAGGCAATTTTATTTGCATCATCATAGAAGACACCTGCAAAATCTTTACCAGCTTCATCTGTCATATAGCCTTGATCATTTACAGGTACTAAAATATCTAAACCATACTGCTGACCAACACGGAAGTCATCTTCACCAAAACCAGGAGCAGTATGAACTAAACCAGTTCCGGCATCTAATGTCACAAAATCGCCCAACATGACAACTAATTTACGCTCTGGATAGAATGGATGTTGCGTTAAGACACGATCCATGTCAGCACCTTTAACTGTTTTAAGAACTTTCACATTTTCCCAGCCAAATTTCTCGGTCACATTGTCAACTAATTCTGTGGCAATCACGAATTTGCGGGTTTCACCTTCAGGCTGCACAACTGAATAATCAAAATCAGCATCAATTGTAACCCCTTCAGAAGCAGGGATTGTCCAAGGAGTAGTTGTCCAAACCACCAAATAGGTATCAGTATCCAAGACCCCTTTGCCATCTACAACTTGTTCCGCAAAGAAAGCTGATGGTGAAGTGACATCATGATATTCGACTTCTGCTTCTGCCATGGCAGATTCAGATGACCAAGACCAGAACACAGGATGTTTTCCTTTATAAATCAAACCTTGTTCCGCCATTTTACCAAATGTACGAATTTCTTGAGCTTCAAATTCTGGTTTCAAAGTCAGATATGGATTATCCCACTCACCAGCAACTCCCAAACGCTTGAAGTCTGCTTTTTGCATTTCAACTTGCTTCAACGCATAATCTCGGCAAAGTTTACGGAATTCTGTGGTTGTCATTTTTTTTCGATCATAGCCGGCTTTTTTTAATTGCTGTTCAATTGGTAAACCATGGGTATCCCAACCAGGGACATAGGGAGAACGATAACCTGCCATAGATTTGTAGCGCACAATAATATCTTTGGAAACCTTATTCATGGCATGACCCATGTGGATATTGCCGTTTGCGTATGGAGGTCCATCATGCAAAATAAAGGTTGGTTTACCCTCATTTAACTTTTGTCGTTGTTCATACAGTTTATTTTCTTCCCAAACCTGTTCGCGTTTTAGCTCATTAACAGGTAAATTACCGCGCATCTTAAATTTTGTCTTTCCTAAATTCAATGTGTCTTTTACACGCATTAACTCTCACTCCTTAAATTATTTTTTGATATAAAAAAAGACCTCGTCATAAGGGACGAAGTCTTCGTGGTACCACCCAATTTTGAAAACACTAGTAATGTTTTCCTTAATTCAATAACGGCTTTTAAACCGATCAAATCTACCTGAAGTCAATTTGATGTCTCAGAGATGATATCTCAAATGGATTCTGATTAGCCTCTCATCAATTCGCTAACTCGCTGACAGTTTGCCATTTTTAATGTATTCTCTTCAAAGAAAATCTATTCATTTTTAGCATTAACATGAAGTCCAGAATTTTCATGACCTTCTGAATCTGATTTGTCATTTGGAAAGACAACTACCGTTTCTGGAGCTGTATTCTTTGAATCATCTTCGTCCTCATTATGAGAGTCCCCATCCTGTTTAACCGATGTTTCGGTTGAATTCTCAGCTGGTTTCTCTTTTTCCTGAAGAAATTCATCATCTTTTTTCTCTGGTTCAACAGCCGGCGTAATATCGCGAGCGTCTTCTTCATCAACTGAGTTTACTCTTGACTCTTTGATCTTGTCAAGGGTTCCAGTATGCAACATTGCATTCTTCAGGTCGCTCACCTGCACATCTTGATCTTCTTTTAAAATACTATCCCATTCGCTGCCATTAATCATCTGCAATTGAGAATCAACCAAAACTTGAACCCGTTGGCGATAAAGGCGCGCATTTTTACGTAACTCGTTGGTTGCTAAGATAAGTCGCTTTGCTTTTTCAGCCTGCTCATCAATCACAGCCTCCGCACTAACCCGCGCTTTTTGAACCATTCCATCGGCCTGCTTTTGAGCTTCTTCAGCAGTCAACTCTGCTTCCCGCTTAGAACTACTCTTAACCTTGTCTGCCGCATCTTGTGCAACCAAAATTGATTTATTAAGTGCTTCTTTCATATCATCGAAATATTCAATTTTAGTTTCAGCATTTTCTACTTCTTTTTGTAAAGAAGAGATTTTGTCTAATGCCCGTCGATATTCAATTGCAACTTGTTGTAAAAACTCATCAACTTCATTAGGGTTATAGCCGCGCATTTTATTTGAAAATTGTTTGTTCTGAATATCTACTGGATCTAAAGACATACTGATTCCTCCATCATTTTTTCTTTTTACTACTAATAATTGAAATTAAAATTCGAATTTTATTTTTTTTGGTTTTGCCTTCAATACTGTCAAGCCGAATACGCCCATATCCACGAACTGATAACAAATCATTTGCTACCAATTCAAAATCAGGTCGTTGATGAGGTTTCCAGTTCAAAGTAACCTTCCGTTCTTCTAATAATTCCTTGGCGTGGTTACGAGACAAATGAAAACCCTCTGCAATCACAGAATCAACTCGAACTGACGCTACTGTTGTACTACCCGATTCCCAGTCATTTTCAGGTTCAACTGCATCACTTAACTCTTTTTCAGCCAATCGGACCTTGACATTGCCAATTTTACTAACCTGTGACAAAAAGAAATCTACCATTTCAGATTTTACAAAAAACTGCCACTCATCGCCATTAGAAATGATATCCCCAAACGTGTCTCTTTCCACGCCCATATTAGCAAGCGTCCCTAAAACATTGCGATGATGAATTTTGGCAAACTTTACCGGATAGCCAATGTTCATTAAACTGACATTGAAATCCTGTCGTTCTGGCACAAAATAATCCGGAAAAATAATTGCCCGTTGCATTTCTGCTCTGGAATATCCACCAAAGCTTTGAACTTTGATATCATCCAAACGATTGACTAACGTTATCAAAATGAAAATTTCCCGTGGATTAAGAAAATTTGTTAACACAAATCGGTTTTGATCACGTACTTCTTGAATCCAGCCCGTTGCTTCATCTACAAACGGTGCTTCCTCAGGACGAAAATGTTGCATAATATTGTCCATTTTTAGTTATTCCCCTTATAAAGAACCTAATATAATAAACAAATATTGAATTCCGTACTGTGCCATTTCTAAAACCAAGATAGCTATGATGGGTGAAAAGTCCAACCCAAAAATAGGTGGAATAAATTGAAACACCTTTAGATAGGGCATACAGATTTTAGCAAGCCATTGTCCAAGCTTAGTTTGGTAAGCACCTGGAAACCAGGACATCAAAACGAATACGAAAATCAATAACATGTACAATTGAATAAGTTTACTAATAATATTAAATAAAAAGACCAAATGTTTACTCCTTATTTATATTGTCGTGACTCAAATCTCCATTTTGAATATTTGAGTACAGACTGCCATTAATTTCAAAGCTCTTGGGCGTACACAAAAATATATGTGTGCCCACTTCTTCAATTGAACCATCAATGGCAAACAACGTTCCAGATAAAAAGTCAACGATCCGTTTGGTTTGCTCATCATCAATACGTTCAAAATTTAAAATAACAGCCTGTCCAGCGATTAATTGTTTTGCAGCCTCTTTAGCATCACTAAATATCCTTGGTTCAAATAATGCAATTTGGCTTTTTGAATCCGAAATATTATCATTATCCATCGCAGTCACCTTGTCATCAACATCTGTTCGCTGATTGAAGTCAGTATCAGGTTGCCCTTGTTCATCATCCAACCCAAACAGTTTATTAAATCGATCATTTAATGCCATACAGATCGCCTCCTAATAATGACGCTGTATCAAAGAACTGGGACAAAACAGTTGTCTTGTTCCCAGTCCTTGTAAAATGATATTCAATTACTTACGACGACGTTTGAAAAATGGTGGAGTATCAACACCCTTGTCGCCATCATTATCTGAATCATTAAAAACATTAAAATCTTTCTTTTCAATATCTTTAAATTCATCATCATCCTCAACAGAAGTTGGCCGAACACCATTTGAATTTGATTGACGCAATTGCCAATCACCAAATGGATCATCTTTTTTAGCGCTTTTTTCTTCTGATTTTGGAGCAGCACTACTTGTATTCGACGTGTTAAATGCAGGAGTTGAATTTGTGGAACTCTTTGTAGCTGCCGGAGTATCAAAGCTTGTCCGTGCAGTTGCTCGATGCAGTGGACGGTCGTTTTTCTTGTCAATACCAGTTGCAATGACAGTGACACGTACTTCATCCTTCATGTTTTCGTCGATCGATGTACCAAAGATGATATTAACATCATCAGTAGCGGCTTTAGCAACAATTTCTGAAGCAGCTTGAGCTTCAAACAATGAAAGGTCCGGACCACCAGTAATGTTTAACAGGACTTGCTCTGCGCCATCAATTGAAACTTCAAGTAATGGTGAAGAAATGGCCTTCTTAGTTGCTTCTTCGGTACGGTTTTCACCGTTTGCAGAACCAATTCCCATTAAAGCAGACCCTTGATTAGACATAACAGTTTTAACATCAGCAAAGTCCAAGTTAACGTAACCGGGTGAAGTGATCAAATCAGAAATACCCTGAACACCTTGACGTAATACGTTATCAGCTTCACTGAATGCTTCCATCATAGGGGTTTTTTTGTCAACCATTTCTAACAAGCGGTTGTTAGCAATGATAATCAAAGTATCAACTTGCTCTTTCATTTGAGCAACACCTTCAGCAGCAAAACGTGCGCGCTTTGGTCCTTCAAAACTGAAAGGCCGAGTCACAACACCTACCGTTAAGGCTCCTGTTTCTTTAGCAATCTTAGATACTAATGGTGCAGCACCTGTACCGGTACCACCACCCATTCCAGCAGTAACAAAGACCATATCTGCACCTTCAAGAGCTGAAGATATTGTTTGTTCACTTTCTTGAGCAGCTTTGGTACCAACTTCAGGAGTTGAGCCAGCGCCTAATCCCTTTGTTAATTTAGGTCCTAATTGAATTTTTGTTTCAGCTTTTGATTGTTTTAAAGCTTGAACATCTGTATTGGCAACAATAAATTCAACGCCTTTGACACCTTCAGCAATCATTCGATTAACGGCATTGTTCCCGCCGCCACCGACACCAATAACTTTGATGTTTGCACCAGCATTTTGTTTATCATCCATTGTAAATTCCATCCCTTTTTCCTCCATAATTTTAAAGTTAGTCAAAGAATTCGCTAAACCAGCGCTTGATACTTGCAACTAAGCCGCTAAATGAGAAAGAATTCTCTTTCTTTTGTTTTGGTTTCTTAGGTGCACTCTTCGTCGTTTGACGTACATCTTCACTATTTGTTTGTGGTGCAGGATCTGTATCGTCAGACGCAAATGTCTGTTGTTCTGGAATTGTCCGCGTTCCCGCTACCATCGCGCTCTTTGCCAAAACATCAACCTCACTTAGTGAAGCTTCATAGTTTAGTATAGCGTAAGCTTGTGAAAATGCTGGATGTCTTAAGCCCATTGGTTCAGGCACATACAATTTGACGTTTGTTCCAAAAATATCTGCAGCCAAACTTTGAATTCCCGGAATTGCCGCAGCGCCGCCAGTAATGATGACCCCACCTGGCATATCCAATGCATCAATGTTCTCAAGATGATTATAAGCGTTGTTTAAGATTTGTTCTAGTCTCGCTTCAATAATCTCAGCCAAATATTTCTCAGTGATTTGGGCTGGTGCAGATTGCCCAACAACCTCGACTGGAAAACCATCATCACTAGCGCCATCGGCAAATGCATAGCCATATTCGCGTTTTAGCTTTTCGGCGTTACTCAAAGATGTATTCAAAACAACTGAAATATCTTTGGTAACGAATTGGCCACCCTCTTGATCAACATATGTATACTTCAAATGATGATCATGAATAATTGCTGTTGTTGTCTGTCCTGCGCCCATATCGATGAGAATGGTACCAAAATCTTGTTCCCCATCATTTAAAACAGTTTTTCCAAGCGCTAAAGGATTTAGAACTAGATCTGTTAAATGTAATCCAGCCTGTTGAATTGCGCGTTTTGTATTGTGAATGATCGTCTTGGGACCAGTTAGCACAGTTCCGTTCATTTCTAAACGAACACCAACCATTCCCCGTGGATCTTTGATACCATCAAATCCATCAACAACAAATTCATCAGGTAAAACATCAATTACTTCTTGTTCTGGTGGCAAGCTGTGTACAGAAGCTGCATTAGCAACATTAATCACGTCTTGGTTAGTAATTTCACGTGATGTTTCTGCGATTGCAATCATACCACGACAAGGCTCGATTTTTAACAAATTCGCCGGAATCCCAGCAACTACTTCATGAATCTTTAAATTTGCTTTATTTTCTGCAACTGAAATTGCTCTTTTAATCGCTGCTGATGCCTTGTCAATATCGACAATCACGCCACGATTCATTCCATCAGAGCGTTCACTTCCCACTCCAATAACACTCATTTGCTCATTTACGTTCTCAGCAACAATGACTTTTATTGAGGTGGTTCCTATATCAAGTCCAACATAAATTCCTGAATTATCCATAATAAAGGAACCTCCTAAACATACCCTATTTTAGACCTTTGTATATACTCTCAAGTTTACCATAACTTCAATGTATTTAAATAGTCAATTCTTTTAAAAAAATGAGTAAAAAACCTAAAAATTCAAAAAATACTGCTAATCCACACATTATTTTTCATTTTGGGTCATTACTCGTTTAATTTGTACTTGCAACACTACTGGAAGTGCTTACTGAACTTGTCGTACTCGTTGCAGAATAAGTTTGTCCCGACGAGCTTGAACTAGAGGTGGTCGAATAACTACTACCACTACCGACTGGGCTTGAACTAGAAGACGACGAACTAGTTGCCGTTTCCTTACTCTTATTCTTGAAAGGATAAGAGTAAGCCCCCACCTCTAAATCGATAACTCCTTTTTGTTTCATATCTGCTGCCATTTGTGGATAATACTTCATTTTTTCTGCGAAGGTTGGTAAAACCGCATAAACCTCATTGCCGTCATTCATATAAAGATGCAGTTTATTGGGATTATCCTTGCTTGGCACATAATCAATTTCAGAAATACCAGTGCGAACCACTGAAGGTAATTCTTGGAACTGTGTAAGTAACGTTTTTAATACACTCGCTGAGTGAAAGTTTTTAAAAACGGGATAATCACTGGACGGTTGCTTTTTTGACTTTTTGATTACCTTTCCATTATCTAAAATGGTGTAGTAATACTTATTTCGCAAAACTAGCCCAGCAATTGAATTTTCCTTCACTGTTACCTTTAAATGATTGAATCCTTGGCGTTTTATTTTGTAACTTACAAGTTTAGGTTGTTTCTTATAAACTGACGTCGATTTGTTTCGTTGTCCAAAAAGATAGGGAAAAATCCAATCATCTTTTTTCACATTGCCGATCTTCATGATTTGCGTCTTAGAAAATTCTTTATTTCCTGTCACTTTTATCGACTGTATATGACTAAGAGGTGAAAGTAAGTACCCTGCAATAATTAAGATCAAAATTAAAACACAGCTAAACCAAATCCAAAATTTTTGTGGTGCCTTTAATTTTGGCACAAAAGTTTGCGATCTTTTCTTTTCTTTTTCTGCTTTCTTTTTCTCAATTTCCTGGTTACGTTGTACCTTTTCCCAGGGAGTCAATTCCCGTTTTGGCTGAGGAGTTTTCGTTTTCTTTTTTCTAAACACGATCGCCACCCCATTTTCTATTTTTTAATCACCGATTCCAAAACATTCAAAAGATCTTCTGCTGCTCGTGGGCGACCCATTTTTTTAGCTGCTTCACCCATTTTTTTACGTTTGTTTTCATCGGTCATGAGTTCATCGGTAGCTTTTACTAATGAATCTGCATCTAAGTGAACCTCAGGTAATAATTCAGCAGCACCCTTTTTCACCAAACTTCGCGCATTTTTTGTTTGATGATCATTGGTTACATAAGGACTTGGCACCAAAATTGAAGGAATTCCTAACGCTGTGATTTCAGCGATACTAGTTGCTCCCGCCCGACCTAAAATTGCCTCAAAGTTTGGTAGCAATTCAGGCATTTTACTAATGTATGGTCGAACCACTACATTACTTCCTAAATCGGATGGCTTGATGGCAGCCATAATTTTTTGGTAGTGTACCTGACCCGTGACAAACAAAACCTGATAATCTTTTTGCTTAAGCTGTGGGAGTGCTTCGACTGTTGCTGAATTAATTCTTTCTGCACCTCGACTACCACCAAAAATTAGTAACGTAGGAAGATTGCTTCTTAATCCATACTCACTAAGTGCATCGTTTGGTTGCATTAACGCGACTTGAGTTGCTCGTGGGTTACCAGTGAAAACAACTTTTTTAATTGGAAATTGCGAACGGGCATCCTCAAACGAAATTCCAATTTTTGTTACAAAATGGCTTAAGAATTTGTTGGTAACACCTACCACACTATTTTGTTCATGAATCACCGTTGGAATTCTTTGGAGACTCGCAGCAAAAACTACCGCCCCACTAACATAGCCACCAGTTCCCACAACAACATCAGGCCTAAATTCTTTAATCATTTTATGGGCATCACCGACACTTTTCAAAAACAGACCAATCGTTTTAAAGTTTTCTAAGGACAACGATCGTTTGAAACCTTGAATTTTAATCGTTTTAAACGCAATACCCTGAGCGGGTACAATTTTGCTTTCCAATCCTTTTTCAGTTCCCACATACAAGATTTCAGAATTTGGTTCGCGTTTTTTTAAGGCTTCTATTAAGGCCAATGCTGGATAAATGTGACCTCCAGTACCGCCGCCCGAAATCATTAATCGCATTGTTTAAGCCTTCTTTCCGTTTTGAAGGGTTTGAACAGCGTTAATGAATTCATCCCCACGAACTTCAAACGTTTTGTATTGATCCCAACTTGCATTGGCAGGAGATAACAAAACCACGTCCCCAGTATCACTTGCTTTGTATGCAAGCGGAACAGCATCCAACACTTTGTGAGCGAACTCAATTACGGGAACCCCAGCATTTTTTGCAGTCTCAGCCAGCAAGCTACTTGTTTGGCCAACTAAAATAATGGCTTTAACATGGGCTTTAAAATCAGCTTCCAACTTTTCAAACGTATAGCCACGATCTAATCCACCAGCAATTAAAACGATTGGTTTTGTAAATGAACGTAGCGCAACTTGAGTAGCTTCAATGTCGGTGGCTTTTGAATCATTGTAGAAATCTCGGTCATTCCAAGTGGTGACGTACTGAACGCGATGTTTAACGCCACCAAAGCTTTCTAATACGTGGACAATTGACTCATTCGACTGCCCTTCAATTTTAGCCACTGCAATTGCCGCCAACGCATTTTCAACATTTTGTACACCAGGTACTTTTATGTCTGAAGCCGCAATAATCTTTTCACCTTTAAAGTAAAGATCTTCGCCTTTCTGGTAGGCGCCATCTTCAGTTAAATCCTGTCGAGAAAACGGGACAACCTGAGCTTTAGTTTGTTTGCTTAAGTGTTGCCATTCTGGATTATCCCAGTTAATCACCAAATAATCTTTTTCGGTTTGATTTTTAGTAATGTGCATTTTATCACGCACATAGTTTTCACGGGTACCATGCCAATCCAAATGATTAGAAAAGATATTAGTAATTACAGCAATATGGGGTTTGAGTGTCGTGACACTGGCCAACATAAAGCTTGATAACTCAGTCACCATCGTATCTTGAGACTGAATTTTTTGCACAACTGTAGTTGCAGGAATACCAATATTTCCGGCCAGATAAGCATGTCCAGCAGGACGTTTTTCATCAAGCATCAGCTGAATCATAGTTGTGGTTGTTGTTTTACCATTACTTCCGGTAATTCCGATCATTTCACCACTTAAAACTTGATACGCAAGTTCGGGCTCTGAAATAATTGGAATTTTTTTGCTGAGTGCGCCTTTAATGATTGGGTTTGTATATGGGATTCCTGGGTTTTTAACGATGAGTTCAAAACCTTCGTCCAATAAAGTTAGGGGATGACCACCTGTAACCACTTTGATACCATCTTCTAACAATTCCTGGGCATCTGGATTCTCGTCAAATGGTTTGGCATCATTCACCGTAACTAATGCTCCCAATTTCTGTAATAATCGGGCTGCACTCACCCCACTTTTTGCCAATCCTAATACCAATATCTTTTTATCTTGATAGTCTGTAATATCCTTCATGACTCTTTCCCTTCAAATCAAACTTTATTATTTTGAGGACGTAGCAGAATGCGTTCAAAAATCTAAACTAGTTAAGAATGCCAATCAATGCAATCATCGCACCAATTAAGCCAACACACCAAAACACGATATCCACTTTCCACTCACTCCAACCCAACATTTCAAAATGATGGTGGATTGGACTCATTTTAAAAATACGATGACCGGTAAGTTTAAACGAAGCAACTTGTAAGATGACACTAGCTGTTTCACAAACAAAGACAACCCCAATTAACAGCAAGGCAGCTTCGTGATGCACTAAGATGGAGACGGCAGCTAAAGCACCACCTAAGGCTAAAGATCCCATATCACCCATGAATATTTTAGCTGGTTTATGGTTAAAGATGAAGAACCCAAGCAATGCCCCAATGATGGCTAAACAAAAGATAAGCACATCAAATTGATTTTGCACCGCCGCAATAATGGCATACGCGCCAAAGGCAATGATTGCTAGTCCACTCACCAAACCATCAAGACCATCCGATAAATTGACCGCATTTGAAAAACCGACCAACCAAAAGATGACAAACAATGCAAACCAAGCACCAAGATGCCAGCCACCTACCCAAGGTAAATTAAGTACTTGGGCAAAACCTTCGTGAACATACACAAAATAAAAGATAACAGCACCCACAACCTGGCCTAAAAATTTCTGCCAAGCTTTCAATCCTTCATTTTGTTTTTTCATTAGTTTGATACTGTCATCCCAGAAACCAAGAAAACCATACATAATCAAAATTACAATCAAAATTACGCCTGTTGCATTAATTTGATGACTTACAATTTCAAAAAGCAAACTGCTCAGACTGATGGCTACTATAAAAATCAATCCGCCCATTGTGGGGGTTCCAGATTTTTTTTCGTGCCATTTGGGACCTTCTTCACGAATCATTTGGCCCTCATTGCGACTACGGAAATAATTGATAAACGACGGCATGGCTGCCACCGTTATTAAGAAACTGACAAGTATCGTTCCAATCTGCTCTATCGAATTCATAGTAAACTCCATTCTCTCTTACTTTTGCTTAAGTTTTACCGTCAAAGTTTGTCCGCTTTGAATAGTCGCACCGGCTTTTATCGATTGTGACTTGACAAAACCGGTTCCGGAAAAGTCTGCCTGTAAACCAACTAACTTAGTTAGCTTAAGCACATCGTTACGTGACCATCCCGACATGTTTGGCATCTGCATCTGACCACTTGTCACAAGAATAACGCGCTGACCGGCCAGCATTTCAGTATTGGCAGCTACTGATTGTCGAGTCACAGTATTACCCGTTCCCAAAACCGTGGCCGCGATGCTTTCTTTGCCAAGTTGTTTGGTAGCTGTATCAGCAGTTTCGCCAACCATATTTGCAATTTTTGCTTTTCCGGTTAATTGGTTCTTAGCCGTAGTTGAATTTTCTCCTAAGGCTTGTTTCATAACTGGACTGAAGATTTCATCCAAAAGCTGAGTTGCCGTTTTTGTAGCAGGCAACGTTGGCTGTTTCATTGTGATATACATGATGTACTTTGGATTACTTGCAGGAACCATGCCAACAACTGAATATAGATAACTATCATCTGTATTCAAGTATGTCCCATTTGATCCCACGACTTGAGCAGTTCCAGTCTTAGCCGCAACACGGTACCCAGATAGCTTAAAATCGGAGCCAATGCCATAACTCTTATAAACAACATCTTGCATCAATTTACGAACTTCTTTAGCTGTTGAACTACTAATTGGATGTGCCACAGTTTTCGTCTTCATTCGGTAAGTAACCTTGCCTGTGTTACTGTTAACTATTTTTTTGATATATTGTGGTTTTACCATTTTACCATTATTCGCAATTGCCGTGAATCCTTGTAGCATTTGCATCGTGGTGACATCTATTCCTTGACCAAAAGCAGTATCAGCCTGATCAATTGGGTAAGAGAACTGCATACTTCCCTTCGCTTCACCACTCAAGCCAGAATTTGTGCTTTGCAAGAATTTGAACTTTTTAATGTACTTCTTCCAAGTCTTTGCACCCATTTTACGTTCCAAATGGGCCATCGCAACGTTACTTGATAGGGCAAAGCCTTCTTCATAGGTAATTAATCCCCAACCTGAGGTTTGCCAATCTGGCACGACTTGACCATCTATTTTATAAGTTCCAGATTTATACTTTTCCTTAGCATTAAAATGGCCACTATCAATGGCCGCAGCAGCCGTAAATACCTTCATGGTCGATCCTGGCTCAAAAGTGTCTTGAACAATTGAATTGCTCCATGCTTTACTAATGCCACTTTTAGTTGTGGGATTAAATGTTGGCCGTTGTGATGTAGCTAAAATAGCACCGGTTTTGGCATTCATAATAGTTGCCGTCATAGACTTAGCATGGACCTGTGCTTGGACCTTTGTCATTTCAGACTCAAGTAAAGTTTGTAAACGGGTATCCAACGTTGTGTAAATGTTTTCGCCATCAACTGCAGCTTTCTTTTCTTGAGAGGAAGGCAACTGATACCCAAATTTATCCTTTTGAATGGATCGTTCCCCATCAGTTCCCGTTAATTTTTTGTTAAAGGCACTTTCAATACCCATAACACCTTTTAATTGGGTAATATCCGAACTCTTCTTCTGAACCGACGCCGTAATTCCAATCAAATTTGAAGCAAAAGTACCGTTTGGATAAAGTCGAGCTTCAGATTGAATAAAATTGATACCAGTCAGTTTATAAGATTCAATTTTTTCTTTCGTAGCTACCGAAATATTTTTTCCTGCCGTTCCAAATTCTACTTGAAACGAGTTCTTATTAGTTGGATTTAACGCTTTAAGGGCTTCTTTTTTTGAAATTGGTAAATATTTTGCCAAAATCTTAGCAGTTTTAGCCTTATTAGTGACATAGAGTGGCTTCTTATTGGCACCCACCTGGGATTTATTCAAAACTGCATAAATCGAGTATGTGCTAGTATCCTCCGCAATTGGCTGACCAGATGCGTCGAGGATGGATCCACGCTGTGCTTTGAGCACTTTATTATCTGTATATAAACGACGGGCCTGTGAACTCAAATTGATGTGTTCTACAGTCCCGCCAATTGCAATGTAGGAAAAACGTAGAATTAAGATCACGAAGAGGGCAATGGCTATGAAAAAAAGCCATTGACCGAACGCTCTTCGATTGTGGCTTGATTTGTTATTATCGTCCTTTTTTGAACGCTTTTCGTTATTGTTCATTTATTAACATTCCTTATATTTGAAGTTGTCAGGCTTAATCCATACTGTTTCGCAATTTTGTTTAAGCGAGTACGACTGGAAAGCTGGTTCACTTCCTGTTTCAAATTGCTGTTATCAGAAGTAACTTTCGTAACTTGCTCTTGCGAACTAGATAAATTATGTTCAGCGCTTGATAATGCAATTTTACCAGAAACTACAAAAATCATTAAGCCTGTCAAAATTATACCGCAGAATGTCATTAAAATTTTCTCGAATTTTGAAAATGGCAAAGACTTTGGAATGACGACAGCTTTTGCCTTATGTAGAGTCCCTTCTTTAAGATCCGGTATACTTCGTTTTACGGGTTTACTCGCCGGAAATGCTTCTGCTAAATTATTTTGTGCCATTATAAATCAGTCCCTATTTTATTTTTTCAATAACTCGGAGTCTTGCGCTATGAGCGCGATGATTATGTGCCAATTCGTCCTCACTAGGTAAAATGGGTTTTCGGGTAGCCAATTTAAAATGGGGTTCAAGCTCTTTGGGAATAACTGGCAAACCCTGAGGAAGTTCAGGTAAATTTGCTTGTTCTTTAAAAATATTTTTAACCAATCGATCCTCTAATGATTGAAATGTGATCACACTAATTCTTCCGCCAACCTTTAACAGATCCAAGGCCTGCTCTAAAGAAGTCTCCAAAACACCTAATTCATTGTTAACCGCAATTCGAATAGCTTGGAAAACCCGCTTTGCAGGATGTCCTCCTGTACGACGTGCAGCTGCCGGAATTGCTTTTTTTATAAGTTCAACTAGTTCGCCAGTTGTTTGAATTGGTGCAATTTCTCGTTGTCGTTCAATTTCACGAGCAACTTGTTTAGAATAGCGTTCTTCACCATATCGAAAGAAAATCTTCACTAATGATTCATATGACCATTGATTAACCACAATTTGAGCGGTTAATTCAGCAGATTGATCCATGCGCATATCAAGTGGTGCGTCGTGTTGATAACTGAAACCACGACTAGCGTCATCCAATTGGGGTGATGAAACTCCTAAATCATAGACAATGCCATCCACGTGTTGAACGCCATACTCTGCCAAATCTTTTGTAATATTTTTAAAATTATCTTCAATAAAAGTAACTTGATTACGATCTAAATAATCTTTCAAATGACTTTGATTATATTCAATCGCTGCAACATCCTGATCGAAAGCATACAAATGACCCTTTTGACTTAATTGGCTTAAAATCAACTGACTGTGACCCCCACCACCAAGGGTGCAATCCACATAAATACCATCTGGATTGAGATTTAATTCGTCAATTGCTTGGTTTAGTAAAACAGTTGTATGTTGAAACTCACTCATTTTTCTTACTCCTACAAGCCAAAATCAATTAAATTTTCAGCAATATCGTCAAAATTTTCTTCTGTATCTGCAGTTACTTCATTCCATTGGGCTTCATCCCAAATTTCAAATCGATTTGATACACCGACTAAAACACATTTCTTAGTAAGTTTTGCATGTTCACGTAATTGTTTCGGAATATTAATTCTGCCTTGCTTATCAAAATTACATTGTGTTGCATCTGCAAACAAAAAACGTACAAAAGCACGATTATTTCGTTTGTTCAACGGTAATTTTTTTAGATTATCTTGAATGTGTTGCCATTCTGCCAGCGGATAGCCAAACAAACAGCCATCTAAACCACGTGTGATAACAAAATCAGTTCCAAGATCTTCCCTAAACTTGGCAGGAACAATTAGTCGTCCCTTGGTATCAAGTGAATGTTGATATTCGCCCATGAACATACTAATTGCCCCTTTCCTCTCGATTACAAATTTAGTTTACCACTTTGTACCACTACCTACCACCAATTTCGAAAACTATTTTAAAATGCTTAATTTTTATTATATTTATGATAAAAAAGCGTTTTTATATTTATCAAAATATTCTTTGTAATTACTAGTATAACAGCATTCATAAATAAAAATAAACTTTGGTGGATGATTGGTGGGGATTTTTTTAAAATTTTAAAGTAAAACCAATCAAAAATGGTGATCTTTTGATATTTTTGAAAAAAATTTGAAAAGTTAAAATGAACACGTTAGAATAGTGAGTAACATTTCGGAAAGTGGTGCCTTATGAAAAAAAAGAAGAGTACATTTCAAAGAGTTACGATGATTGTGGTTTGGATTATGATTATTAGTATGGTTGGTTCAGTCGTTTTAACAGCTATATCTTCACTTGGATTATTAGGATAAAAAATGAGGAACACCATTTAATTGGTATTCCTCATTTTTTATTTTTCGCTAATCTCAGGACAGCTCGATAAAACGATAAGCCACAAAAT
>NZ_DOEM01000028.1:0-22320 GCF_003533255.1 Pediococcus sp. | reverse complement strand
ATTTTGTGGCTTATCGTTTTATCTCGCTCACTCTTTTTTATTAAACACCTGCCGTGGCTTGCTACCATCCTGCGGACCAATGACACCATTTGCCTCTAGCTGATCTATAATTCTTGCCGCTCGGTTATAACCAATTCTAAACCTCCGCTGCAACATCGAGGTACTTGCCTTTTGCATTTCCGTCACCAAAGCAACTGCCTCATCGTACAACTCGTCCTTTTCATTACTTGTTGACTGCTCATCCATCCTGGCTTCCTCGTCTGTCACAATCAACGCATCATCATACGAAAACTTCTGCTGTTTTTTCACAAATTCAACAACGGCCTTCACATCTTTATCCGACACAAATGCACCTTGGACCCGCTCAGGCTTGCTCTTTCCCATTGGATAATAAAGCATATCGCCACGCCCCAGCAGCTTTTCAGCGCCATTTGAATCAATAATCGTCCGAGAATCTGTGCCACTCGCAACAGCAAATGCAATTCTAGATGGAACATTTGCCTTAATCAGTCCAGTCACAACATCAACTGATGGCCTCTGAGTCGCAATAATCATATGGATTCCTGCCGCTCGTGCAAGTTGTGCTAATCGAATGATGGCATCTTCTACCGCATTTTGTGCCACCATCATCAAATCTGCTAATTCGTCAACCACAACCACAATGTATGGCAAATGTGGCCGATTTTTTCCATCTTTTTTATTTTCTTCGGAAATATATTGATTATAAGTCTTAATATTCTTTTGGCCACTCTCGGCAAACAGATCATAACGATGCTGCATTTCGGCCACCACCTTATGCAAGGCTCGTGCTGCTTTTTTCGGATCTGTCACAACGGGTGTCAATAAATGTGGAATATCCTTATAAATTCCCAACTCCACTTTTTTAGGATCAATCAAAATAAATTTCACTTGATCTGGTCGAGCATTCATCAAAAGACTTGTAATGATCACATTAATCATGACTGATTTACCACTACCAGTTGCTCCAGCAATTAACAAATGCTGCATACGAACCAAATCCGCCAAAACTAAATTTCCGGAGACATCACGACCAATTGGCACTTGCAGGATTGCGTCCGGGTGCGCCGGTTGAGATTCAATAATATCCCTGAAAGAAACCGTTGAAATCTCTGTATTAGGAACTTCGATTCCAATTAGTGATTTACCTGGAATTGGTGCCTCAATTCGAATGTCTTTAGCTGCTAGTGCCAATGCAATATCATCCGCCAACCCGACAATCTTGCTCACCTTAACACCAATATCTGGGTGTAACTCATATTCAGTAACCGAAGGACCCAAACTAACACTTTTAACCGTAGCCTTCACTCCAAAACTGGTTAAGGTTTGTTGCAAAATCTTTGTATTTTTTTGAATCGTTTTATATTCCTGACTTTGATCGGTCTTAGGAATTGTTGTCAAAAGTTCTGGACTGGGCAATTTATAATTGGGATTAGCTAATTCCTCAGTATTTTGAAAAGCTGTTTCGTCCTTAACTTCCGACACAGGTTCTTTTTTAGCCCTTGGTTGTTCATGCTCAGACGCAATGCGAATATCCGGTTGTTTGATTTCCTTAACAACAGGTGTTTGTTCTGCCATTAACTCTTTACCAGTCATCGTATTGCCCGTTCCGTGAGCCTTTGGTAATGATTTAGGGGTGTCACTAACTTGTTTTGATCTTTTTTCTCGATGGTTCCACCAACTTTGAATAGCTTCCCCACCATGCATTAAACCAGCTTTAAGAGTAACTACTGATTTCTTTACTGCCACAGCAATTGTTTGCAACACTTTATCCATTGGAATACCGAAGAAAATTGCAACACCCAGTATCACTAAGAGACCGCCTAGAAACAAACTACCAATTTCGGAAAAACAAAAATCAGTTATGGTATACAGGACGCTACCTATGATTCCACCACCAACCGGTTCACCAATTGAAGCGTATTTAAATGCGTCCTCTAAAGCATGCCATGTCGTCACAATGAAGTGATTATGCTGATTAGTTTGTTCAAAGAAACGAGTTGTCATAATCAGAATTACTCCCAGATAGGCCAGGCCAAGACCCGTCAAATAATGAACGTGTCCCTTCAATTTCGGTTCTTTGCCGGTAAATAATAGGATAAGTCCATAGAGTCCAAATACCACAATTAAAAATTGAAAAGTATCTCCCACAAATAACCGAAAAATATTGGTAACCAAAATGCCCACATAACCCAGAGAGAAATAGCCAATTAAAGATAGTAAAACAAAGACACCGCCTAAAAAATATTTAGACTCAAAAAAATTTTGCCACTTTTTTTTGCTTGATCGTCTTCTTTTTCGACGATTCGTTGATTTTTTCTTTGCAGCCACTAGTGATCCTCCTTTCTAGTAAATTTTAAGGCTAACTCAACGTTTTATTTGAGTTTATCATTTTCATACTGGTGAACCCGTTGTAAATTTGGAAACGACTGTTGTCGCAATGCTTCATAGATCACGATGGCAACACTATTGGACAAGTTTAAAGCACGGATATGGTCATCATCTTGCGGAATTCTAATGGCTTTTTCTGGATACTTACGCATAAAAGGTTCAGGTAGTCCTGTCGTTTCTTTGCCAAACAAGAAATAATGATCTTGTTGACTATCGGAATAATCAACATCGGTATAATCATGATCTGCAAATTTAGAAACCAAATATAAATTATTTAAATCTGGTACTGATTCAATAAATTCTGGAAGATTTTCATGGTATACCAGATCAACATCTTTCCAATAATCTAATCCTGCGCGTTTCAGATGCTTATCATCTACTGAAAAGCCAAGCGGTTTTATTAAGTGAAGCACAGAATCTGTCCCTGCACAGGTTCTGGCAATGTTACCAGTGTTTGAAGGCATTAATGGTTCAAAAAGCACAATATGATTTGTCATTTTTATCTCACTCTCATTAATTATTAGCTACTCAAAAGCTATCATACAGCTATGAATTTCTCTAAACAACAAAAAAAGCGTAGACACTCGGTGTAGGCACGGCGAGCTTCTACGTTAAATGAAGTACAACTTGCGGCTTGCCAACGATCTCTCGATGTCAAACAGCAACCGATTTCTTAAGTAAATATTAACACCAACAAATGGATAATGCAAACTCACAAATCCCTTTAACTTAGGCTGTGACTCCCTTTAGTAATGTCACATCCACTGTAATATGATCGAGTTTTGAATTTTTGGCCTTTTTAATTGTTTCTGGAGTAGCACCCCAATGTAAAGGTGTCATTTGAATCAAATCAGAAAGTAAATCCGCGTCAAATTCAAAAGTATAAGTGAGCCGTTTGCTTTGCGCATTAGGAAAGTGCTTTTCAAATAAGTCAACAACCTGATCATTTTGATAAACTGCATGTTGACTAGATTTATCATACAACAACTGGCGCAACTCACCTAAATAATTGGCATTTGGCACAATTTTCAAAACTTGACCACCAGGTCTTAACACGCGGTGAAATTCAGAATAGGCAGAGGGTGAAAAAAGATCCAGAATCGTCGTAAATTGCGCACGATTAAACGGTAAGTTTGCCAAATCAGCAATACAGAAAAACGCCTCACTATTCAGTTGGGTGGCTAAATTAATTCCCGCAGTTGAAATATCAAAACCAATTGCTGTTGCATTTTTAAGTAAGGACAAGGTTCTTTTTAATGGCGTTCCCTCCCCAGAACCAATGTCCAAAATCATTTCATTTTCTCCCATATACCGAGAAAATTCCTCGCAAATTGGATCAAATAAACCAGCAGTTAAAATGCGCCGTCGAGACGCCAACATTTCGGAATCATATTCACTGGTTACGGCATGATTAAGAAAATATAAAGTACCTTTTTTTGAAACATCAATGCTATGGCCATTTGGACAAATAATACTTCCAGATTCTACCCGTTCATATCCGCATTGACACACGGGACACTGAAACAAATCCAGATGCTGTTCGATAAATTGCAATCCTTTTTCTCTTTTTTTCAAAACGATTTCCTCTCAAATTCATGTTCTGGTTAAAATCTGCCCCTTAAATATACCACGCCTCGTGACCGAGGTCCGATCCGAATAAAAAGACTTAAACAAGTTTTTGGTCAAACCCGTTTAAGTCTACAAATTAAGTCTTTTCTTCATATCCACCATTTTGACGTTTATACCAGCGAAACAAATGCGTTAAAACAACTTTACCCACTGCATAGACGGGAATTCCAAAAATGACTCCTAAAACCCCAAACATTCGTCCAGAAGCTAGTAAAACGATTAAGATAGTGACTGGATGAATAGCCAAGTTGGTACCCAAAATCAACGGTGAAATCAACCGCCCCTCAATTGTTTGTTCAATGGCAAACACAATCAAGACTTTAACTAACATCCATGGAGAAATAAATGCTGCCAATACAATTGAGGGAACCATTGCAAGGAAGGATCCCAGGTACGGAATCAAATTCAAGACTCCTGCAGCAATTCCTAGCGTTAGCGCAAATTTTAGTCCAATGATCGCGTATCCCACGAAAAACATGACTGCAACACAAAACGCCACAATTAGCTGACCACGGATATAACCACTCAATTTTCCATTAATCTCATCAAGAAGCTCGATAAATCCTTTCCTCTTTTGGATGGGCAGAAAATGTGCTAAATATTTGGGTAATCGATGACCGTCTTTCAATAAATAAAATAAAATAAACGGCATTGTAATTAACCCAACGATAATTTTTGTAACCGAACTAATTACACCACTAACTGACGTAAAAGTGTGATTAGCAATCGAACTGGCCCATTTAGAAAACGAACTGGTAGTGGACTTAGTTAATTGATCAAATTCTTTTTGAAATTGTCCCATTCGTGGATCATTCAACCAAGTTTCTAACTGATTAACCAAATGATTCCAATAGTCCGGCCAATTTTTTAGAAAGTCCGTTGCCTGATTGCGAACCACCGGAATTAACGCCACAACTCCCCAGACTAGAAGTAAAATGATAACCACAAACAACCCACTAATCGTCCAGACACGATTAATACGAAACTTTTTTTCCACCCAATCAATTAGTGGATTAAATAAATAAAACAGCACCCCAGCTAAAACAATTGGTAATCCCACAATATCAGCAAAATCACTTATCGGTTGGAAGAACCAAGTCACTTTAGAAAAAACCTGGATAATCAACAGCAACAGTAAAATAATCATGAGATTAACCACAATTCGATTATTTAAAACTAATTTGGTAAACCAAGTACGCCAATTATCTTTCGTTGTTTTCAAGAAAATCACCACGCGATCCTTAAGAGATATAGGTTATTTTGTCACCTACGGAAAATCCTGGGAACTTTTCCGGTGACAAATATATGGCACTTTCTAATGGTGTATCAGGTACAGGTTCAAAACAAAGGGTGGCATGCCCAACCCCTTGAAGATTAGCATTAACCAACTTCCCACAAAAAGTAACTTTGTAAGTATGATCACGAATCTTAATTTGTGATCCTCGTCTTAAATTGAGCTCTAAAGGCTGTTTTGCAAATTTTTGAATCACAGCCACATCCTTCAAATTGCTTGTCGCCTCTGGTCCAAATAAAATGACTAACGGATCGTTTTCCACAATCGCATTAGGTCCAATTTCAATAACTTCAGACGTAATCATATTTACCCTCTCCTCATAATCAATTGTTGCTTACATTGTAGCATAGTCCCAATCGTGATATAAAGAAAATGGAAGCGCACGCAGTCATTTTTCAAAATGTGCTATAATTTTGTATTAGAGCATATAAGGAGGCCTTTATTTTGAAAAAATCATTTTTCATCGGAACATATACAAAAAAATCAAGTCAAGGTGTCTATAAAATGACCCTCGATACAGAATCTAAATCACTTAAAGATTTGCAACTTGTTGCCAAACTTGGTAACCCAACCTACGTCGCAAAATCTAATCGTAATTTTCTTTACACAGTTGATCAAAAACAAACAGATGGTGGTTTGGCAGCTATTGATCTTAACCATGAACCTGCTGAAGTTGTGCAACATGCGGTTACCCCAGGAAATTCTCCTGCATACGTGTCGGTTGATGAGAAACGTCAACTTGTATACAGTTCCAATTACCATTTGGCTACTATAACCGTTTACAAGATCCAAGCGGATGGCACTTTGCAGCAAACTGATGTGGTCACTCATACCGGTAAAGGTCCTAAACCTGAACAAGCTGATGGCGCTCATGTCCATTTTAGCGACTTAACTCCGGATAATCGTTTAGTCGTTTGTGATTTGGGAACTGATGAAGTTTATACTTATGATGTTTCTGATGATGGTAAGCTATCAGAAATTGCTCGTTACAAAACAAAGGCGGGATTTGGCCCTCGGCACATTGTCTTCGCTCATCATGGTTCAAAAGCCTATTTAGCTGGTGAACTTGGCAGTGCAGTGGAAGTCTTAGACTACGATCAACAAACAGGTAAATTCAGTCACGTTCAAACAATCAGTACCATTCCAGCAACCTGGGACGCTCATAACGGTGCTGCAGCTATTAAAATTAGTTCTGATGACCATTTTGTCTATGTTTCAAATCGTGGTTATGACTCGTTAGCTGTTTTCAAAATTAGTTCTGATGGTTCCCTTTCCTTAATTCAAAACATTTCGGTCGAAGGTAGTTTTCCACGCGATTTTTCTTTAGACCCAAGTGAAAGCTTTGTGGTTTGTGTCAACCAAAATACTGACAATGCAACCCTCTTTTCACGATCAAAAGAAACTGGAAAACTTAGTCTATTAGAAAAAGATGTTGCGGTTCCAGAAGGCGTTTGCGTTTTATTTAACTAAAACCAATTCAAGGAGTTTAACAATGATCATTAAAGAAGTTGCTTTAGAAAATTTCACCAAAGTGCCATCTGCAATTCGATCTGGCGCCAACCGATTAGAACTATGCGACAACTTAGCAGTTGGTGGAACGACCGTCAGCAAGGGCGTTATGGCAGAAACTCAAAAGTATGCCAGTGAACACCATGTACCCGTAATGGCCATGATTCGTCCCCGCGGCGGTAACTTTATTTATACAGACACAGAACTCAAAATTATGGAAGCTGATGTGTTTCAGGCTCAAGAATTAGGTGTTGACGGTGTTGTTTTTGGTGCTTTAGACAAAGACGGCAGCCTAGACACCGATGCCTTAGAAATGTTAATTGCGGCAGCAGGTGGCATGCAGATTACCTTTCATATGGCTTTTGATGCGATCCCAGCGGATAAGCAATCAGCGGCCATTGATTGGCTTGCAGATGCCGGAATTGATCGAATTTTAACCCACGGTGGAGCATTAGACACGGCAATTACTGATAACTATACAAATTTAAAACAAACAATCAAGCAAGCTAATGGCCGCTTAATTATTCTTCCTGGTGGCGGAATTACAGCACAAAATGTAAGAGATGTCACACAAGAATTAAGCGTTAATGAAGCTCATGGTACACGCATCGTTGGCGTTCTTTAAAATTAAGCGAACTAAAAAAATGTGGACAATCCATTGAGAAATCGATGAACTGTCCACATTTTTTTAGTTAACAAACATTTTCAAAAAATATTGTGCAATATTGAAGTAAATTAATACACTGGTCAAATCACTAAGAGTCGAAATAAATGGTCCACTTGCGACAGCTGGATCCACACCCAGCTTTTCCATCCCAATTGGAATCAAACTTCCTGCTAGATTGGCAACAAAAATTGCGCTTGCCATTGCAGCTCCAACAACGCCACCCAACAAAAGATTCTGTTTCCAAAGACCAACCATTATCCAAACGCAAATGCCTGTGATCACACCAATGATAATACCAGTTGCAACTTCATTTAGAATTAGCCGCCAAATTTTCAAATGGTTATTAGTTGCTAACCGGCGCACAGCGACCGCTAAACTTTGAGTACCTGCATTTCCTGCCGTTCCAGTAATTAACGAAATGAAGATTGCCAAAACGCTCACTTCCGATAACAGTCCTTCAAAGTGATTGATTAAAGTTGCAGTCAACATCCCCAAAAACAAAAGTGTGATTAGCCATGGTAATCGTTTTAATGCGGTCTGGAACGGATTATGGGAGATACTCTCGGTATCCACACCAGCTAGACGAGAATAGTCTTCGGCAGATTCTTCATCAATAACATCAATAATATCATCAACCGTAATAATTCCGACCATTTTTTCGGCCGCATTGACAACTGGTATCGCTACAAAGTTATAATCACGAACTTGCTCAGCAATGGTCTCTTGGCCCTCGTTAACATCAACCGCCAAAACACGCGTGATCATAATATCAGCAATTTTTTCATCGTCTTGATGAGTTATTAAATCACGAACCGAGAGAACCCCCACTAGAATTCCTTGATCATCAATCACATAAATATAAGTAATCAGCTCAGCATCCTGAGCCTCCTGTTTAACTTGTTGCATTGCGCTACCGATTGTTTGCTGATCAGTAACGGCAATGTACTCAGTCGTCATCAATGATCCCGCAGTTTCATCTTCATAATGAATCAAATCACGAACCTGTTTTGCCTCATCACCACGTAGCAAATTTAAGTATTTACGTCGTTGAATTGGGCTCATTTCGGCTAAAATATCAACCACATTATCGGTATACATTTCGCCCAATAAACGTGCAACGTAAGGTAAAGGCATTTCTGCCAAATACTTACTAGCTTCAACGGGATCTTCTTCAGTATCATCAAAAACATTTGCCAATTCTTCAGGTGTTAAAAACGTATAAATTAACTTTCTTTGCATGACATCAAATTCGGCAAAAACTTGACTTTGTTCGTAGCCATGTAAACTCAAAAATAGTCTACGAAACTTTTTTCGACTCCGTTTATTTAAGGTAGCCTCTAAAGCCACTTTAATTTGTTCGAGTTCTTCCGTCATAATTCGTCCTCCTCGACACTATTGTCTACGAGATTCTTGTTCCAAATAGGCGACTACGTCCCTTGGCAATGGTGCTGAAACTGTAATTTGCCGATTTAAAAAGGGATTGAAAAATGAAACTGAGGCACAATGGAGCGCCTGACGTTGCATATAACCACTACAACTTCCACCATACAAAACATCCCCCACCAAAGGGTGATGCAGGGCAGAAAAGTGAACCCTAATCTGATGCGTTCTACCAGTATGTAACCTAACACGAAGCAGTGTCGCATCTCTCAATGATTTGGTTACCCAATATTCAGTTACCGAACGGCGCCCCGTTCCTAACATAGCAACCTGCCGACGAATAAACGACCCTTCTTCACGTGCAATTGGTAAATCAATGAGGCCATGTGTTTGCTGCATGTGGCCCTGTACAATCGCAATATAAATTTTTTTAATTTGATGCTTTTTGAGTTCTTTATCTAACACAGAATGTGCAAAATGATGTTTTGCAAAAATGACCAATCCAGAAGTATCTCGATCAAGCCGTGTCACTACATGAGTAACCAAGTTTTCATACTTTTGTCGTTTATAATAACCTTTTACACGATTTACCAAAGTGTCGTTGGCATATAGATGCGAAGGCACCGTCGCCAGATACGCTGGTTTATTAACCACCAAAAAATGATCATCCTCATAGCAAATCTCAATCGGCTCATTTGAAATTGAGACATGCTCATTTGAAATCTCTGGAGGAAGGAATAAAGTGAGCAAATCTCCATTGTCAACCTTTTCAATCACTCGGGCTGGTTTATGATTCAGTTCGATACTGCCGCCATGAAATTTAATTCCTTTTAACAAAGTCCGTGAAATGCCTTTTTGATATAAAAAAGTTCGGATCTTCTCCGGACTTTCTACGTTTACTTGCCAATTAAACTTCATTGCCATCTCCAATAAATGCGTTTCGAACGCGACCCCAAAAATCAGTATGCCGGTATTTGGCAAAATTAATTTTTTGTTCTCCAATTCGGTATTTGATTTGTTCAATTGGTGCATCAAATATATTAACTTGATCAGCTGTGAAGTTAAAGTCCCCACCATGTGCCGGACGTAATGTAATCCATTCGTCAGGTGCTAAAATAATAGAAGCGCCTAAAGTTCTAAAAACGCGATTATTGATGGATGCAATTTCAGCCATTTGAAGCACTTCTAGTTGCGGATGAACAACTGCACCGCCCACTGACCTATTATAGGCCGTTGATCCAGTTGGTGTTGAAATACAAAGGCCGTCACCTCGAAAGCGTTCAAAAAAACGATCTTTAAAGTAAACATCTGCTACTAGCGTTGACGAAACTTTTTTGATTGTAGACTCATTGACCGCATGATAACGAATTGGTATTGTTTCACCAACCATAGTGACATCAATATCTAGGATTGGATAACCCACACATTCCCCGTTATCAGCTTTAATCGCCGAAATTAGGTCATCAAGCTCGTAGTCACGCCAATCAGTATAAAAGCCTAAATGCCCAGTATGAACACCAATAAAGCGAACATTTTCCAACTGAGTTTGATAGTACTGAAATGCGGATAACAACGTCCCGTCACCGCCTACAGTAACCACAATATCTGGTCGTTCACGATCAATAGGAATATGGTTTTTTTTTAATTTTTCAATTAGTTTATCTGCTACATCTTGTGCATTATTTGCTTGTTTACTATAAACAGCTACTTTCATTTTTATCAGTCCTTATGTGATCCATACATATTATGGTCTGAACGTTCACGAGAGAATAGTTTCTGTGCTTCCTGAATCTCTTCTCTAATTTCAGACATTTCTTCGTCTAACGAAAATGCTGCTTCTGATGCTCTTTGTAAACGATCACTCAATTCCTTGGGAAACTCTCCTTGATATTTATAATTCAAAGAATGTTCAATTGTTGCCCAAAAATTCATGGCTAAAGTTCTGATTTGAATTTCTGCTAAAATTTTCTTTTCCCCAGAAATCAATTGAACTGGATATTCCACCACAATATGGTATGAGCGATAACCACTTGGTTTTTCGTTATTGATATAATCGCGTTCTTCAATAATGGTCATGTCAGTCCTTTTTCGAAGTAAATCCACCACTTGATAGATATCTTCCACAAATTGACACATGACACGAACACCGGCAATATCCTGCATATCCTGTTCTAATCGATCTTCTCTAACCTGACGGCGCACCATTTTTTCTTTAATACTAGAAACTGGCTTAACACGTCCTGTTACAAATTCAATGGGACTTTGTTGGTCATCATTTTGGAATTGTTTGCGAATACCGCGTAATTTAATTTTCAGTTCATCAACGGTTTGTTTATATGGTAATAAGAACTGTTCCCAATTATCAATCACGTATCTTGCCTCACTTTTTAAAACACTACTATTAATTTTAGCATAAAAGTCATTGTTAATCTGCTCAAACGCTGTTCTTCATTTCTAATCTATTATTAAGGGCAGATTTCTTTACCTTTCCAGTTAAAATGCGCTAAGATACAGCTGAATTTAGATTACTGAAAACAATTTGTTTGATATTTTTTCAAAATTTGGTAAAGTTTATATTGTTGTCTTTTATAAATACTTAAACAAAAAATTAAAAACTGAAATTAGTTTTGATGGAGGAAAACTCAATGCTTGACGTCTATTTGTTCGTGACACCATGGGGTGAACAGTGTATGCAATCTGAAAAAGTTATGATGGACTTTGTTCATAACGTGGATCAAAAGGTTAGTTTCCAGATTATTCCCATGTTAAATATGCAAATTGTGCAAAACTATCTTCACAGTGAAGCTAACACAAGTTATCAGTCTTACAACGAATTATCCGAGGATATGTATCATGTAATCCTTGATTATAAGGCAGCTTTATTCCAATGTAAGCGTCATGGACGTAATTTCTTAAAATTAATTCAAAAAGAAATCACCACAAAAAATATTTGCTACTCTAAAAATTTGGGTACAAAAATTGGTCAAATTGCCAACCTTGACATGGAGATGTTTGAAGCCGACCGGCGTTCACAATTAGCACAGGATTCTTTCAAAGCTGATCAACAAACGGCTTCAGAAATGAATGTTTTAGTTTCTCCTTCCGCCGTTATTTTCAATGACGATGGTGATGATTGTGGGATTTTGGTTGAGGACTTCAATGACAGTATCCTACAACAAATTTGTCAAGATACCGAATGTCCCCTGGCGGATTCCATTAGTTTTTCCCATGCATCCATCGCATTTCCCCATGTTCTATAACTTATATCAGGTACTTATTAAATAAAGAGTCTTCCAACAATTACGGCTATAAAATCGCTATTGTTGGAAAACTCTTTATTTTTATAACAAACTTTCAAACTCGTTTAAACGCTTCTCAAAAACCGCAAAGGCGTCTTCTAAATAGGCCTTTCGAGTCATATCTACGCCAGCTTTTTTCATAACATTCAGTGGAAAATCAGAACTACCAGATTTTAAATAGTTTAAATAATTTTCCCGCGCATGAGCCTGATGTGTTGTGATCCCGTTTGCCAGTGAGGAAGCCGCTGCAAACCCTGTTGCATACTGATAAACATAAAAATTATAATAAAAATGCGGGATTCGTGTCCATTCAGATTTAATTTGATCATCGTTAATCACTGCATCCCCATAATAACGATGATTTAGATCACCATAGTAATTTGACATCATTTCGGCCGTTAATGGCTCTCCCTTTGCATCCGCTTCATGAATAAATTGTTCAAACTCAGCAAATTGAGTCTGACGATAAACAGTCCCCTTGAAGTCATCTAAATAATGGTTCAAAACATAGAGTTTAATTTGTGGATCATCATACTTATCCAATAAATATGATGTCAAAATGTTCTCGTTTGTAGTGGAGGCTATCTCAGCCACAAAAATTGCATAATCGCCATATTGATAAGGCTGATTGTGGGTAGTGTAATACGTATGCATACTATGACCCATTTCATGAACCAAAGTAAACAAATTGTCTAAATCATCTTGCCAATTTAACAACATGAACGGATTTGTACCATAGACACCTGAAGAATATGCCCCGCTGCGCTTTCCTTGATTTTCAACTACATCAATCCAGCGATTTTTGAAGGCTTCATCAACATGACTCACATAATCATCACCCATGATCTGCAAAGCTTCTTTAGCTTCAGTTTGGGCCTTTTGATAAGTGTAGCTTAATGGCGATTTCCCAGTAATCGGCGTATACAGATCGTACATATGCATTTCTTTTAAATTAAGAATTTTCTTTCTCAAACCAACATACCGATGCAACAAATCTAGATGTGAATTCACTTCAGTGACTAGGTTAGTATACACGGCGTCTGGGATGGCATTTTCACTCATGGCAGCCTGCCGGGCATCTTTAAAACCGCGAATTTGTGCATTAAAATTATGCACCTTAACTTCACCTGATAAGGTTGCGGCAAATGTATTTCTAAATTGCTCATAGACAGCGTATAACTGCTCAAAAGCTTGCTTTCGAACTACTTGGTTTGTTGATTGAAGCAAAGTTGAATACATCCCTTGTGAAAGCTGTACCGTTTGACCAGCCGAATTTTTCACAAATGGAAATTTCAAATCCGAATTATCCAAAATTCCAAACACTTTTTCAGAGGAACCAAAAATGGAACTCGCACCTGCTAATATGGCTTCTTCTTTTGCGGATAACACATGATCCTTCTTTAACCGCAAAACAGCTAAGAAATATTCATATGGTTTTAACTCTGATTCATTATTTTGAAACTCAGTCAGTTTTTGATTTGGAATTGCCAAAATTTCAGGTTCAATCCAAGCTAATTGAGCAGAAACTTTTGCTACTAGTCCCGTGATTTGGTCTTTTAAGCCCTGATTTGTGTTGTCCCCAGTATCTTGATCATTTTTTAACTCTGCATAAACAAATAAATGTTCCAATTGGTTTTGAACATTTAGTTCGTCTTGAATCACTTTTAGTAAATTTTGGGCACTATCTTGTAGCTTTCCTTGTTGGGTTAGTACAGCTTGTACCCCTACTTTCAATTGTGTCATTGCCGTTTTCACGGCTCGATCGTCCTTAAAAATTGTGGTTAAATCCCACGTTAACTCAACTGGCACATCACTACGTTTCGGTAACTGTTTTATCTCTGCCATTCAAATTTCCTCCTAGTTTAAATTAAACCTACTTTAGCACATTAATCCGGAAAATGACGAAGTTTTTGAGTAATGTCAGTGTACCAGCGTGGCAGCACCATAATTTGATATTGTTTTTGAACCGTTTTTAAAACGTGGTCGGAAAGTAAGTTTTGCAAAAATTGTTGGAAGTTTAATTCAATATTGAGTTGCGGCCGCGTCACATTAGCAAGTTGGAATGGATTCCCTTCAGTCACCTCCCGATACCAGGTTGCTAACAAAGAATACGAAACAAACTGTTTTTGCCAGAGCTGAAGTTTTAATAAGAATTCAATTTTCACTTCCAATGGAATCTTTTTCCCAGTTGGTAATATAAAATTTTGATCATGAACGATCCAAGGGCAACCTGCTAAATTCAAATGATGTGTATAACAAATAAACTGAACTCGTTTTAACCGTGCATCTGAATATCTCCCCAACAACTGATGTTGTAAAAGAACTGCTTCACGGTAGCTATCTTGTTTAAAATTTGGTTTCTGCTTTCCACCTTGATGGAATAACTCAGTAAATGCTTTTTTAGAGGGATTAAAAACATAATCTTGCCATTTTAGTTTTCCAAATAAATCTTGAGTAAGATGATGGCGAATCAAAAATTGATCATTTTGCGGATCGTAGAACGAAACAAATAACGAAAGGCTTTTTTGAAAATACGCAAATTTTGAAACTTTTTCTAACGTCAATTTGTGTGCTAAATAGGTTGGCCCTAGGATCCACCAAACCTTGTATCCATGTGATCGATAGCCTTGTGTTCGTTCTACTAACTTTTCAAACGAAATTGGACTGCATTGAAACTCGATTGCAGTCCAGTGATGGTGCCAGTAGACCAAAATATCAGGTCGTTGTTTTAGTCTTGGTAAATAAGCCTCTAGCTTAACTGCTAGGTGATTTTGACGGCACCAATTAAAGATTCGTGTTTTCCCGGCTAAATGAGCCTTTGTCTCCCCTTCACTAAATAGATGACAATCGGCACCTGCATGATGAGCAAAGTGAGAAAGCCGCATTTGTCCTTGTCTTAAAATGACAGATTGACCACATCCTGGACAAGTATACGTTATTTTATGATGGGCATCGGCTGCCAAAACACTTTTATCTTGATCGTTTGCAACAAACATCAGCATCCCCCTCTAAAAAGAAGATACGTCAAAAAAGGCCTAATTTTCCTTCAAAATAAAAAAAATGACACCAACTTTTAAGTTAGCATCATTCTATTTGATTATTTGAAATAGTGTCTGGTCAATTCCAAAGCGCTTTGACTCATTATCTCTTGACCATGTTCATGCAAAACATCAGCAGTAACATCTGAAGCATCAGCATATTCATAGGCAATTGCTAACTCGTTCTTTACGGTTTCCGGACTTGATTCATCGACAAAGAAAATTAGATCCAAATAGTAATCACCTTTATATTTAAATAAATTAGATGCCGCACTATCCAAACGGAGCACGCGCGCAATTTCCGGCATACTTTCAAAACTTGGTAACTTCAAAACAAACTCTTGCGTATGTGTATCTGGGTCATTCAGATATGGGTCCAAATCAGCCGGACTAGAATCCTTAGTCTGTGCTTGTTTTCTGTTATCATCACTATCATGCTGAATCAACTGATGCTTTAAGAACTCTGAAACATCATCTTCATTACTTATATTAAACGTATTATTATCAGAACTTACTTTTGAATTCCCCTTCATATCAGCGTTTTTACTGATAAAGAGCTCTAATCCATTTCGGTTAGGTAATACTTGGAAAGTAACGGCATCATTTTCTTGAAATTGATGATCCGTATCTACCTCTTGTAAAATACTATAGAAAAAATCTTCTATTTGTTTGTGACTTCCTAATAAATCAAGGACCGTAATTCCACGTTCAGTCAAATCATCGTTACCGATTAAGACTCGAATCGTATCATCATTTATTCGTTCCATTTCCATCGTTCGCACCCCCAACCTCTCGTTACATTTATCTGTTGTGCGTCACAACAGAACCCAATAAAAAATTAGATTCATGGATATTATCCCACAAATCTAACTTTTTGCAATTAACCTGTCTTTTATTTTACAAATCCGCTAAACGTTGTGCTTCACGAAGTTCATAAGCCCGAACATCACGAGGTAAGAAACGACGAATTTCATCTTCGTTATAGCCTACCTGAAGCCGCTTTTCATCCAAAATAATTGGTCGACGAAGCAGACCTGGATTTTTTTGAATTAAATCAAATAGTTTTTGTAATGGTAATTCATCAAGATTAATATTAAGTTTTTGAAATACTTTAGAACGTTTTGAAATGATTTCTTCCGTTCCATTTTCAGTCATTCTCAGGATTGATTTAATCTCATCCATTGTCAATGGTTCGGAAAAAATATTACGTTCCTTAAAAGGAATGTTGTTTTCTTTTAACCAAGCCCGCGCTTTTCTGCAAGATGTGCAACTTGGTGAAGTATATAAAGTAACCATATTTTTTCCTCCTTAGCAATCGAACCAAATTGTGCTAAATATTAAGCAAGTTCAATTTCTTTACAATGACTATTATAACCTGATTCTAAAATTAAAGCTATAGTTTTTTCAAAAAAGTTCTTACTTTTTGTAAACTGTTAATTGACATAATGATTATTTTTGTTCAACTAGTCAGAGTAATATAGCAAAAACACGCATATAGTTAATTTGTTCACGAACTCTTCTTAATTATTTTCTAATTGATTTCAATAATATTTAATAATGATAAAATGTTAAAATCATGATAATTTTCTGCCTTTTTATCACCTATACCAATTTTAAATTCGTGGTGCTAAACCGTGTATTCAAAGAGTTTTGAAGCACGCATCACTTGAACATCTGTTCCCGCTTTTCTTTTGGCCTCTGTCACCAAATTATCCAAATTACCCGATTGTGGTAAATGGGTTAACAAAAGATTTTTCACATTTGCATTCTTAGCAACTTCACCAGATTCAGTTGAAGTCATATGCCACTTCTTACCTTCTTTATCCGCATAAAAGTTTGTATCAGTCATTAATAAATCGGCTTTTTCTGCAAAGTCTGCTAACTCTGGATAATAGGCGGTGTCAGAAGTAAAGACAAGTACTTTGTGAGTTGCAACTTCTTCTATCCGTACTGCAAACGCCGCCACCGGATGATGGGTTTGTAAAAATGTGATCTTAAAGGGACCTATATTCAAAGCTTGATCTGCACTGTAACTTTTTCCAATTGTTGCCCCTGGCCAAGTCAATGCACCAAAATTTAAGGGATCTTGCGTATGTCCATAAATTGGCAAAATGGGAACCTTTTTGGATCCCGTTTTTAATTGCCAAAAGTACTGTAAAACACCAACATCTGCGGTATGATCATGATGATAATGCGAGAGCAAAACCGCGTCTAACTGCAAGGGATCTAACACTTTTTCCAAAGTTAATAAAGCCCCACTCCCACAGTCTAAAAGTAAATTAAAACCGTTTGATTGCACTAAGTAAGCACTAGTTCCGTCACCATTCCATGGAAAACCACCATAATAACCTAATACTGTTAATTTCATTTTCATAGTCTCCTTCGCTTAAGCTTAGCATTCCATTCCGGGATACCCTCCTCTCTAATCTAACATATTCTGTTTGAAAGAGAAAACCTTTTCATAATTTGGGTGGAACAAGGTATAATAAAGACGTAAACATATTGGAGGGATTACTATGGTCGATAAAATTTCATCAACATTTGGCAGTTGGCCAGTTTTAAAACAAATTGAAAAAAACAATCCGGACCGACAATTTATTACACTTTCCAGCACTTCAATCCACAATGACTTACAGTTACTAGATGTTTCAGGCGATCCTTCTGTTTTTGCCAACCCGTTAATTTATCAGGTGAAATTTCACACCGGTAATTTCAGTTGGAATGGATTCTATCGTTTTTCTTTTATGACGCTTTCTAAAGAAGAAATTAAGGTCTTGGATGCCAAAATTTCACAACTTGCAACACCTGAACGTTTACCACTGGGCCTAAACGATTTATTTGTCCTGCAACCTCAAAAAAGGCCGAATGAGCGAGTACTTTTAACTATTTGGCAATTGGACTCTGACTACTCAATTTGGCGGCGTTCTGAAAGTTATGAACCGTTCAAAATATACAGTGATAGTGGTGCATATAATTATCACGACTCTAATTACACTGCCTATCAACTTCATAGTTTGGAATCTTAATAAAAACTGCGTAAACTTCAGGACTTTCATCCCTTAATTTACGCAGTTTTTAATTTTGAACTTTTAAAGTCATTGCATTAATTGCCACGATAATTGTACTCATGGACATGATTGCAGCCCCAACCATTGGATCCAACATAAATCCTAGTGAAGCTAAGACCCCTGCTGCTAATGGAATAGCGATCAGGTTATATCCAGCCCCCCACCAAAGATTTTGCATCATTTTACTGTGTGTATTCTTGGCTAGTTTAATGAAACTGACAATATCCATTGGATCACTTTTGACTAGAATAATATCGGCTGAATCAATTGCAACATCCGTTCCAGAGCCAATTGCAATACCAATATCAGCCTTGGCCAAACTTGGTGCATCGTTGACCCCATCGCCAACCATCATAACGTAATTTCCCTTTTTCTGGTATTCAGTAATGATTTTTTGCTTATCTTCAGGATGTAGTTGAGCACGATAGTTTGAAATACCAAGCTCGTGAGCCACCACTGAAGCCACTTGTTCGTTATCACCAGTCAACATAACCGGTTGAATTTGCATGTCCTTAAACGCCTGAATTGCGCGTTTGGCAGTCGCCTTAATCTGATCTCCTTCAGCAATCATCCCGATTATTTCTCGATTTTGAGTGAGGTAAGCAACCGAATTGCCTTCCTTAGCCCATTTTTCAAACCCTTGTTCGTCAAAGTCAATGTTTTGCTCAGTTAAATAAGTTGCTGAAACCAGTTTATATTCTTTTCCATCAATTGTTCCCTTTAACCCAGCACCTGTAATTTGACTTGTTTTTTTGACACTTGGTAACGAAATTTTTTTATGTTTAGCCTCGTTTAAAATTCCAATAGCCATTGGATGACTCGAATCTGCTTCCAATGCCGCCATTAGCCGTAAAACTTCATCATTACTTAAATTTGATTGGTAACTTTCCACATGATGAACTTTGAATTGTCCTTCCGTCAAAGTTCCTGTTTTATCCATTAAAACATAGTTAATTTTTTTAATAGACTCCATCGCATCACGATTACGAATTAGAAGACCATGATTGGCCGCCAATGCGGTACTACGTGCAGTTACGAGTGGAATAGCAAGACCTAAAGCATGTGGGCAAGCAATAATCAACACTGTTACTGCAATGGAAAGTCCCATTGAAAGACCACTAATTGTTGTCCATGTTATAAATGCAATAATACCAATAGCCAAGGCAGCATAGAATAACCATCCAGCCACCCGATCAGCCATATTTTCAACCTTTGATTTGTTTTCTTGGGCATTTGAAACTAGCTTTTGGACCTGCGCTAAATAACCCGTTTTCCCTGTTCCAGTCACTCTAAATTCAAACGTGCCATCCCCATTAATTGAACCACCAATCACATTGTTACCAACTTTTTTTGTGACTTGCTGAGCTTCACCAGTAACCATAGCTTCGTTTACACTAGATTCACCCGAAACTAAGACTCCATCGGCCGGAATTTTTTCACCGGCGCGTACTTGTATGATTTGGGTTTCCTTTATTTCAGAGCTCTTAATTTCTTGAACTCTGCCATCTAATACAAGATGTGCCTCATCTGGTAAGAGCTTTCCTAATGCATCAACGGCACTTCCAGCATGCATGACTGCATTCATTTCAATCCAGTGTCCAAGTAACATAATCACAATCAGCGTTGATAGTTCCCAGAAAAAGCTTTCTTTTTGGGGTTGAATTTTAAGAATGTCGTTAGCAACAAACGCATAGATGCTATAAATATAAGAAACTGAAATCCCCATCGCAATCAACATCATCATGGCAGGTTGACGGGCTTGTAATTCTCCTTTTGCGCCGCTAAAAAATGGTTTCCCACCATAGAAAAACAGTACCGTAGCTAAAATTGCAACAATCCAATCAGATCCGTTAAACGTAAATTGAAATGGCAAGTTCATCCCCATCATTGGACTCATTAGAATAATGGGAATTGTCAAAATTAAAGATATCCAGAATTTTTGCTTTAAGTTTCCCATATGCATCATATGACCACCATGATTCATCATATCTTGATCCATATCCATGTCCATTTCACCATTGTTCATTTCCATTTTCATTTTTGAATGATTCATTCTCTAGTTTCCTCCTTTGGCAGACAGTTACATGCAACCTCGTCTGGTGCATCTTTAATTTTATCCGCTAACACTGCTTGCAATTTTTCTATATCCGTCTTACTTAACTGAATCTCACTAACAAGTTGTGCCAACACTTCGCCGTTTTTCATTGCACACATATTTTGAAACAGGCGCGTGGCTTCTCTTTGCATTGCAACCCGCTCAGAAATTGTGCATTGATAAATGTTTGAATGCCCCTCTTTTTTGGCAGTTAACATTTGTTTTTGCATTAAGCGACCAATCAAAGTTTTAACTGTTGATTCCTTCCAATCACGCTTCTTTACTAATAATTGAATTACTTCCGTACTAGTAGCTTCACCTAGTGTCCAGATGATACGCATAACTTCCCACTCAGAAGTGGTAATCGGCAATTCCTCTGTCATTTCAATTCCTCCCGTTTACAAACGTAATCTTCATTTATTAGATTACATTTGTAAACGTAAATTGTCAAGGAGAAGCTGCATTAAAAAATTATTTTGTGATATGATTGAGTTAACGTATGAATTGAGAAAGGTCTTTTTATGAAAATTAAGGTTACACGAGCAATGCTGATTAATATGATTTTGGATCTCCTATTTGGCATATTCTTTATGTATTTTTTGCTAACAACAGATTCATCGAATGGTTATCGATGGATTATTACAATTTTTGCAGCCTATGATTTTACCGATATTATCATGAGTATTCGTAAAATTATAAAGTTAAATAAAAAATAAAAAATTACAATTCAAAAAGAGGAATTCAACTTTAAAGGCTGAATTCCTCTTTTATTCATGCTCACTAATTTGAAGGCGGTAACCGGATTTGAACCGGTGATGAAGGTTTTGCAGACCTCTGCCTTACCACTTGGCTATACCGCCATATAAACTCGTACCAAACTAAAAACGCAATACCCAACATTCTGCCTAAAGGCATCAAATAATGCTGATATATCGCGCCTTGTTCACTACAAATTGCAAATTAAGAATTTGCATTATAATGCCGCCGGTGGGGGTCGAACCCACACTCCCGGTAAAGGGAACTGGATTTTGAGTCCAGCGCGTCTGCCAATTCCGCCACAGCGGCATCTAATCTGGTTATGTTAATTATACAAAACCTCAAGGATAACAAATGAAATCCTTAGGGCGGTAGGTGGGAATCGAACCCACGCGTGCCGGAGCCACAATCCGGTGCGTTAACCACTTCGCCACTACCGCCATCAATGGCAGGGATAGTAGGAGTTGAACCCACATCGACGGTTTTGGAGACCGTAGTTCTACCATTAAACTATATCCCTATCATTAAAATGGAAGGGAGTGGATTCGAACCACCGAACCCGAAGGAGCGGATTTACAGTCCGCCGCGTTTAGCCAGACTTCGCTACCCTTCCATATATGGCGCAGGACAGAATCGAACTGCCGACACACGGAGCTTCAATCCGTTGCTCTACCGACTGAGCTACTGCGCCATAAACAAATGATATAAAATAAAAATATTTTATTTTAACGGTTCCAACGAGACTCGAACTCGTGATCTCCTGCGTGACAGGCAGGCGTCCTAAACCAACTAGACCATGGAACCATAATTTCAATGGAGGGTACAGGGCTCGAACCTGTGACCCTCTGCTTGTAAGGCAGACGCTCTCCCAACTGAGCTAACCCTCCATAAATGACCCGTACGGGATTCGAACCCATGTTACTGCCGTGAAAGGGCAGTGTCTTAAACCACTTGACCAACGGGTCATACTTAATTACAACGGAGAGTAAGGGATTCGAACCCTTGAGACGGATAAATCCGTCTACATGATTTCCAGTCATGCTCCTTCGGCCAGCTCGGACAACTCTCCATATCATTAACTCCGGCAGGCGGACTCGAACCGTCGACAACCTGATTAACAGTCAGGGGCTCTACCAACTGAGCTATGCCGGAATATTCGCATGGCAACGTCCTACC
>NZ_DOEM01000023.1:0-18040 GCF_003533255.1 Pediococcus sp. | reverse complement strand
AACTTGTTCTTGCAATTTCCGATCAGTACCAAATTTATCTAAATCAATAATAATTATTTCGTTGATTTAATAATCATTCATTAGTTTATTAGCCAATTTTGAATTGTTTCTTATTCTTCTCGGCAAACTCCTTGAATGAAGTTAATTTAATATCGTAACTTTTTAATAGATCAATATTAACATTATATCCAACTGTATTATTCCACTCATCACCACGGACACTATAAATATGCATACCCTCTGCTAATGCCTCATCAGGACTAAGCGTGACAACTTTAAGCGTTTTACCAGTTACCGCTGAAATAGTTGCAGCAATTTCGCTATAGGACAGTGATTCTGCCGCTAATTCAATACTTTGATGATTAAACATTTTCGGATCAGCAAAGGCCGCAACTACAAACTTCGCAACATCCGTCATCGCAATATGATCGATACGCGTATCTGCTAACACTGCTGTTCTAATCTCTCCCTGCTTAAATCGCGGATACATGGACTCAACTTTCTCAGTGAAGTTTTCCATCATCGCGGCCGGCTTCAAGATCGTCCATTCTGCAAAACCAGCGGAACGAACTGCTTCTTCAATATCCCATTTATCGGTCCAGTACTTTTCAAACCAATATCCGGTCCCCCATTTTGGAAATTCTTTGTATCGACTGGTGGCAGCAACAGAAGTGTGAACAAATTGTTCGACGCTATTTTTCACTGCGCTATGAATCAACGCCAGAGACTGCTTACGCTCGCGATCATTTCTCACCGTATCCACACCAGAAATCGGTACAGAAAATACGGCGTCAACATCCTGCATCGCATTGTCTAGGGAAACAGGATCATCGAAGTCGCCAATAACGACTTTTGCACCCTTTTTAATCAGCTCTTGCGCTTTCGCTTTAGCTTTGTTCCGGACTAGAATACGCACCTTGAATCCTTGTTTTAAAGCCTCATCGGCCACCGCGCCACCTTGGATTCCTGTGGCTCCGGTAACTAAAAATAACTTTTGACTATTCTCATTCATTGTATTAACTTCTTCCTAATCTGTTTTGAAAATCTCATGACCGTTTTGTAGAAACACTATTCAAGTTTGACAATGTCAGTGTTTAAGTTATACTACTAGCAAGAGTTGACACTGTCAATGTTATTAGGAAAAGTTAGACATTAGGGAGGTTTTGTCAGTGTATCAAGGAAAAAATCCAGCAGCTTTAAATTCACAACAAATGTTATTAGATTCACTAACGGCTTTATTAAAAGAGAAAAACTTTAAGGATATCTCCATTAGTGAACTTTGCAATCACTCCGGTATCTCACGGCAAACGTTTTATTCGCTTTTCGGCAACAAACAAAATATCTTACTCTATCAGTTAGAGCACGCGCCGTATGTAAAGCAGCCTGAAGATGATGACACATCAGATATGACATTAGAAGAAATCAGCGATCGGTTTAGTAAATTTGTAGTATCTAATTACGCGCAACTGCAAATGATCATGGATAACGACTTGAATGACTTACTAAATAAACTAATTTCTCAAGCCATGTCTGCATGCCAACAAAGTTTTATCAATCTGGTTAATGACGAGAAAAACTATGCTGTCTCGTTTATGGCGGCAGGTCTATGTAGTTTGACTCAAAAGTATATAGAGGAACATGACCTCCCTAACCAGGAAGAACTCACTCGGATTTCTTACAAGATGATGTCGGGTAGCATCTATAGGTACTGATCTAGAAAAAAATCGTAACATCAAAAAAAGCCCTGCAACCTCAGAGCTTTTAGCATTTTATGCAAATAAATTTTGCCTGGAAACCATATTAATTTATATGATTTTAAACTACTGTTTTAAGTTAGGAAGTCTAAATATCGGCGTCCACCACCAAGTTAACTTGGCAGCTTATTACCACTCGACTGTTGCTGATGGCTTGCTCGTGATATCGTAAACAATGTGATCTTCACCTTTGTCACAGATAATTTCAATTACATCATATTTTAAAAATTTTGTCAGCAACCACAAATCGTGTTTACTATCCAATTCCAGATTTTTTCGTAAGATCAATTGCCGCATCACAAGTATCCACAAATAAGATTCCTTTTGCATAATTATTCCGTTCCTGATAGGCTTGCCACAATTGACTTAAATTTGAATCGAGCTTGAGAGTATTTATAGTTTTAACATAGTCACCAATTTTAGCACTTGTTCCGCGATTTTCTGAAGTTGCATAAATGGCTTTTCTAAGTAAATCAAAATCAATGAACTTAACGCTTTGCCGATCAAATAAATACAAATCATAATAGTCCTTCAACCGTGTATTGAAAAACGCACGATTAACGATTGTTTCAAGTTTTTCTGCAACAATCGTTTCTAGGTTATAAGCCATAACTTGAATTGTTCTGTCTTCGAGTAACAGCTTATGGCCATAGATAATTGCACGTTCAGTAATAACATCGCCTGTTGAAATATCAATTTTGACATTGACAACTGACGAATAGACTTTAGCTTTCACATGCATTCGATAGCCACTGTATTCATCATCCTCACGAATATCATCCAATTTAACGATTGTTAGTTGAATAATGTCATTGGGTAATTCTATGGCACAAACGTCTTCAAACACTTTTTTCATAGTTTCTTTAGTAACTGGTAATCCAACAATTGAAGTATCAATATCTCGTGTTGAACGTGTATCCGTTCCGATCAACGACGCAATTAAAAAACCGCCCTTAAGGACAAGGTTATCCCGATATTCCGAATGTGCAATTCGATCTAAAATATCATCTAAAACAACTTCTTGTAAAAGAATTTGCGGACTAATTTTTCTTTGACTGGCCTTTTTTCTAATTTTGGCCAAAAATTGCTTTTTATCAGAAAAATCTAACTTCATAGGAGAACCTCCATATATTTTTGAATTTCATCCCTTACTTTAAATATATCCGCATATTCAGTTAATTTGGGTATATTTTTTCCTCGCATTTTCGCGTAATTATTCATCGCCTGTTTGATCGTTTCGGCGTCGGATCGATCCCGTGTTCGCAAAATATCACACAAAGTACGCTCGACATCATAAACTTTAACCACATGCTTCCCTGGAGTTTCAGTTGTTGTTATGCCAATCTCAAAAAATTCCTTTTTCTGCCGATAAATTTTTATTGGTGCGTCTGTTTTAGTACTATATGCATAAGGCAATGGAAAATTCATTTCATAGATACTTGGCGTGCGGTCAATCATTCCATAAAGGAACAATGCAGTATCCTTAAAAAAAACGCCTTTCGAAAGACGGTATTGTAATGCAGCAATATCGTCACCAAATTCAACCGGATCAATATACACCCCTGGTGCCAATCTTTCGAGTTGCCCATGAGCATACATATTTCGAAGTACTCTAGGTGATATTCCCATTGAACTGGCCTCTCTGGATGTCATTTGACCGCCATTTTCATTTAAGTATTTAATAATTTCAGATTGTTGACTCATTCGATTCACCTCAAAAAATCCGTTTTATACTCACATTATAGCATGCTGTGAGTATGAAACGGATAAAATGCTTTATAGTTTCTAAAATTGTAATATGCTATCTGTCTTCAATTACTATTAGAAAACAAAAACAGCTTCATGTAATACAATGCTAGAAGCTGCTTTAATATCAATAATTTTTTATTCCCACTCGACTGTTGCTGGTGGCTTGCTCGTGATATCGTACACGATGCGATTAACATGATCGACTTCGTTTACGATGCGAACGGAAATCTTTTGCAAGACATCCCAAGGAATGCGGGCAAAGTCTGCCGTCATTCCATCAACTGAGTCCACAGCACGAATGCCAACTGTGTAATCGTAAGTTCGGCCATCGCCCATGACACCGACACTCTTGATGCCTGGTAATACTGTAAAGTATTGCCAAATATCACGGTCTAAACCGGCCTTTTTGATTTCATCACGTAAAATCCAGTCACTATCACGCACAATGTTTAATTTATCTTCAGTAATTTCACCAAGAACCCGAATGCCTAAACCGGGACCTGGGAATGGCTGACGCCAAACTAAATCGGATGGCATCCCTAATTTCTCACCCAAATCACGAGCTTCATCTTTAAACAAAGTCCGTAAGGGTTCAATCAAAGTGAAATGCATATCCTTTGGCAAGCCACCCACGTTATGATGAGACTTAATTGTTTGCGCGGTATCCGTGCCACTTTCAATCACATCAGTGTACAAAGTTCCCTGTGCCAAGAAATCAATACCATCAAGCTTTTGAGCTTCATCATTGAACACTTGAATAAATTCGTTACCAATAATCTTACGTTTCTTTTCAGGATCAGAAACACCGACCAGTTTGTCCATAAAACGTTTTTGAGCGTCAACTTTGACAACGTTCAAGCCGAACTTGCCTTCCAAGCTATCCATCACTTGTTTAGCTTCACCTTTACGCAACAGGCCGTGGTCTACGAAAATACTGGTCAACTGATTGCCAATGGCTTTGTGCAATAACACGCCAACAACACTGGAATCCACGCCACCAGAAAGGCCAAGTAAGACCTTACGATCACCGACTTCTTCACGAATCTTTTTGATTTGTAAATCGATGAAATCATTCATTGACCAGTTGGCACTCGCTTCACAGACATCAAAAGCAAAGTGTTTCAGAATTTCATTGCCATACTGGGTATTGCGAACTTCCGCATGAAACTGGATGCCATAGAATTTCCGTTTAGGATCTTCAATGGAAGCAATGGGACAGTTCTTGCTGGTGGCAACTGAAGTGAAACCATCAGGAACTTGTTTGACTAAATCACCATGACTCATCCAAACGGTTTGGTGACTTGGTAAGCCTTTGAATAAAGGTGTTTGGGCGTCAGTCACATCGATGTCAGCATGACCGTATTCACGGTTATCGGCTGATTCGACCTTCCCACCAAGGTTGTAAGCCATGAGCTGCATGCCGTAACAAATTCCAAGAATGGGAATGCCAAGTTTGTAAATTTCAGGATCAACACGAAAAGCGTCGTCATCGTAGACACTGTTAGGGCCACCGGAAAAAATGATCCCTTTGGGGTTGATTTTCCGAATCTCATCCGCGGTGATGTTGTGGGAAAGGAGAACGGAGTAAACGCCAAATTCACGGATCCGGCGTGTGATGAGTTGGTTGTACTGACTTCCGAAATCTAAAACAATGATTTTGTCGAATTGCGACAAATCTAAATTAGCCAAGTTGTTCACCTCATGATTAGAGAGAGTGTCAAAAATAGCGTTTAGCTTCTGAGCATAGCCTAGATACTCGAATGATTCGCTTTTGGAATCGTTTGAGTATCGTGGCTAAGCGGAAGAAGCTGCTATTTTTGGCACGTTTACTCTATAAATTTTTTTAAAAGTTAAGTTACAAAACATCTACGTCAATTCTATCTATAATAAAGCTTAAAGTAAAGCCAGTTTGAAATGCAATTATTCCAAACTGGCTTACTAAACACTAATATTTCCGTAAATAAACGGCATCCATTGCATGATGTTCAACCTTATGCAAAATCAGATTGGCACGGGAACGCGTTGGGAGGATAAATTCATCCAAATTAGGCAGATCCACACTCTCCCAAACTTTCCTGGCTTCCGCAAAAGCTTTTTGTCGGGGCCATTGCGCAAATTCATAATAGTAGTCCTCTGGATTATGAAATGCGGTATCCAACAAGATTCCGAATCGTTCCAAGAACCATTTTTCAATTAACTCTGGATCCGCATCCACATACACGGACCAATCAAAGAAATCACTGATATAAATGGTTTGATTGGAAGGTAACTGTAAGACGTTAATTCCTTCAACGATCAAGATATCCGGATTATCCACCGTTTCAAACTTGCCCGGGACAATATCGTAGCTTTGATGCGAGTATAGTGGAACCTGAATTCTGGCCTGGCCGTTTTTGACGGCGCCCATAAAATCTAAGAGGCTCGGCATATCATAACTTTCTGGAAAACCTTTGCGATCCAGAATTCCTCGTTTTTCCAATTCAGCATTAGGAAACAGAAACCCATCGGTGGTAATTAACTGAGAATGTAATTTCGGAAAGAAATTAGTCAGCAACACTTGAAGCAAACGTGCCGTCGTACTTTTACCAACGGCCACGCTTCCGGAAATGCCAATCACAAATGGTACGCGTTTTTCAGGTAAATCCAAAAAATCGGTTTTCGTAGCTTGCCACGCTTGAAAGCTTCTGAATTTCTTAATTAACAGGTGAACTAATGGCACGTAAATATCCTGCACATCCTGCAAAGAAATACGATCATTTAACGCTTTAATCGCCTTCAGTTGCTGACTTGATAGCGGTAATTTTGCTTCAGGAGCTAATTTTTTCCAATCATCTTTTAAAAATCGATAGTAACTTTGATCTTCTTCTACCATTTTTATTTCCTCAATGACTCATTATTCCAAGGTATACAGTTTGGCACCCACCCGGTCCAACAAACGTGACATCTTTTCAGTTGCCACAATTGTTAAACGATGCATTGCTCGAGAACAAATGGTGTACAGCAACTGCCGTTCATCTTCATCATGGTAAGCGGCGTCAGATGCATCCCAAACAATCACTGCATCAAACTCAAGTCCTTTAGCTAAGAAAGATGGCACGACGACAATTCCTTCAGCTAAACGTTGATTTTCAGTTCGAATTAACGTCACTTTTTCGCCAGCTTCACGCAAGCCGTTAGTAATCTCTTCACATGCAGCTACTGATTTGCCAATAATAGCAGTTGATTCGCCGTCTTTTTCGTTTTGACGGAGTTGGTGTTGCACACGGTTAATTGCGTCCCTTGCCTTCGATTTTACGCTAACTACTGGCAACTCACCTTCCCGTTGAAAGGCTTCAATTGCCTCACCGTTTGTCAAAATTTCTTTAGTGAAGTCTGTAATTTGTTGTGTTGAACGGTAAGACTTCTCAAGTTGAATCACACGGGTCTTATCCTTATCAAACATTGTGGAAAGTTCTGCCAGCAAGGTCGTTGTATTTTCATTACTGTAAATTGACTGGTTCAAATCCCCTAACAACGTGAACTTAGCTCGTGGATAGTTGAACTTCAAGTAAGCCAACTGGAAGGCTGTGTAATCTTGAATTTCATCAATAAACACGTAACGCATATCCCGTTCACCCTTTTTACCCACAATTAAATCATACAAATAGAGGTAAGCTGAAGTGTTATTCAGGGAGATGGCATGTTTCTTCAGGCCTTCAATCGTTTCATCTACATAGGTCCGCCAATCGGATGCCGTTAAGCCAAACTTATCTAAACGCACTAAATGAGGAACGCTGCGCAAAAAGTGCACGTATTGCGCATTAATATTGAGAAAACGATTGTGCACAATTGCGTTACGAACTGGTTGAAGTGCTTGGATAACTAATTTCCGGGCCAAGAATTTAAACTCTTTATCACTATCATCAAACTCTCGTGGCTCGCCACCATACAGTTTTTCCAGATCTTCATGATTTAGGGATTGAACAGCTTGTTCCGCCCATTTAGAACGAACTTCACCGCCAATTCGATGATTCAAAGATTTCAATAAAGTTTCTTTGGTCGCATCTAAACGGTTTCCTAAATGGTAGTTTTCATTAAAACTGTAGTAAATATCATGTAATTTATCTTGATCTGCAAATGGCTTTTCTCTAAACATGAGGTTACGGAACTTCATGTCCGCTGTTTCCAAATGTTTGCCATATTTAGTGACCGCATTAAAGTAAACCAGGCTGTTTTCTAGACGGCGAATCTTCTTGGAAACTGGATCTGTTCGGCCTTCAAAACGTTGTTGCAACGTTTCTACTTCCATGTTCGGGATACGGCGTTTTGTAAATTGATAATAAGTCATCTGAACCATATTATGTTCGCCAAGTTCAGGTAGCACTTGATCGACATAGTCATTAAAAATTTGGTTTGGTGAAAACATAATGACCTGGCTAGCGTTCAAATTGCCTCGGTAGCGGTAAAGTAAGTAGGCTACCCGTTGCAAAATAGCCGCTGTTTTACCAGATCCGGCAGCTCCCTGCACAAATAACAGATCAGAATGTGTATCACGAATAATTTGATTTTGTTCTTTTTGAATTGTGGAAACAATACTTTTCATCTTGGTATCAGAAGAGTTGCCCAACGCATTTAACAACATTTGATCGCCGATAGTTTCATCGGTATCAAAAATCGTGACGACTTTCCCATTTTCAAGAGTAAATTGCCGTTTTAATTTGACGTTCACTTCTTGTGTACCATCTGGTGTTTCATAGGACACATTGCCTAGTTTGCCGTCATAGTACACACTTGAAATTGGCGCTCGCCAATCATAAATCAAAAAATGTTCAGGCGTATCTGAAAATGATCCGAGACCAATATAAATGGTTTCGTCGCTTTTTTCGCCCTCTTCATGAAAATCAATGCGGGCAAAATAAGGACGCTTTTCTAAACGTTTCAAAACATCTAATTGCTGACTCGCATGGCGCCAACTATTTTGACGTTCTGACAACAATTGCTGTTGTTGGCGCACAGAAATCGCCGTATCCATCATTCCAGAATACGTACTGGTATTCATTCGAACTTCATTACTAAAGTTTTTATCAATCGCTTTGGAGTCAGTCTCCGCTGTGGTCACATCTTTGGTAGCCTTTTGAATGGCCTGTTGGATCTTGGCAATTACTTCGTCCAGATGTGCCTGTTCGTACTTTTGAATTGAATCTGTCATGAAACCCCTCCAAATTACTTGTTGTGACGATAAGTGACACAAAAATTGGAAACTTCATGCGCGCAATTTTGCCGCAAAAAAATCTAATAAATTAAGTAAACATGATACCACTCTTTTGCCTACAACTCAATCAATCTACTTCCTATATAATAAGTCAATTATCAGCCACCCTATTAAATTACTCAGAATGTTAGTGTGGAAATCGTCAAAAATATTGTTTGTCGAAATAACTTGTGCTATCCCGACTCCAATCATTATGTTCGGATGGAGGAACTTTACCATGAATCAAGTTTCGTTACTCATTATGCTATTTGCCGCCTTAATTACCCCAATGTTAATGGCGCGGTTTAAAATCACCTTCTTACCTACCGCGGTTGTGGAAATTATTATTGGCATCGTCTTAGGCCCCAGTTTGTTAAACGTGGTCCACACTACCGGAATTTTAAACCAATTATCTGATATCGGCGTGATCATTTTACTATTTTTAAGTGGTATGGAAATTAATTTCGATTTATTTAAAAAATCCCCAACTGAGCTTTCACCACTCGCACAAAAAATGCGGCCCAAAATTCACGCTGGTCGCCAATTCTGTTGTCCACACTTGCCTACTTAACCATTATCGGCATTTCATTAGGTCTCGCTGGTATTTTTAAATGGACAAATCTTTTTTCTGACTTTTGGCTGGCAGCCATTTTATTTGCGACCATCTCGCTTGGCATTGTCATCGCGACTTTGAAAGAAAATGAATTGCTGAGTAAAGCTTTCGGACAAACGGTGCTTCTCATCGCTGTGTTAGGCGAAGTGATTCCCATGTTAGGGTTAACCTTCTACGCCTCGTTTTTTGGTGACAGCAGTAAAAGTCTCTGGTTGTTACTTTTAATTATTGTCGTGGCCGTATTTTTGCTACGGCGTTTCAAATTCTTTTTCAACTTTTTCGAACAAATTAATAAATCCACGACCCAGCTTGATATTCGGCTAGCCTTTTTCCTCATCGTAGCCATGGTCACTGTCGCTTCTTCAGTGGGTGCTGAAAACATTTTGGGTGCCTTCATTGCTGGCATTATTCTCAAGTTGTTACGCCCAAGTGAAAACACAAAAGATAAACTAGATTCGATCGGCTACGGATTTTTTATCCCGATCTTTTTCATGATGAGTGGCATCGGGTTGAAACTACGCACTTTGCTAAGTGATCCTCAAGCTTTGACGTTGATTCCCTTATTCTTTCTTGCTTACATCATTGCCAAACTTGCGATCTATCCAATTTTGAAATTACGGTTTAAAAATATGAACGCCGTTGCCGGAACGAGTTTGTCGACAGCCACCATTACGATGGTTGTGGCAATTTTGCAAGTAGCCAAAAACATGCACACCATCAACGCTCATCAGTCCGGCGCCTTTCTGTTAGCCGCCGTTTTGACATGTATCGTTTCACCATTAATTTTTAGTAAGACCTATAAACCTGAGCCGGAAGATCTCAAAAAACAGATCGTTCACTTCATTGGGACCAATATTTTCACAGTGCCAGTTGCCCAGCAACTCACTCAGGGTTGGTACGATATTCAAATGTACACAGATAATGAAAAGAATTTTCGAACCTATAACAGTGAAATTAACGCGCACCTATTGGCAAGTTTAGATGCTGAAGAACTTATTAAACAAGGGGTATTTGATACTGACATTTTAGTGGTTGGCCATTTCCGTGCGCAAGAAAACTACGAAATTGCCAAAGCCGCAAAAGCTTATGGGATTCGGCGCGTCATTGTGCGCTTTGAAGATCGCAACTTGTTAAGCGAACACGAAAAACAGCTTCGTGACCTCGGCATTGAAATCTACAACACGCCAGAAGTCAACATTGCCATGCTCCGCGGTTTAATCGAAACACCATCGACCATGCTGCTTTTGAATGAAACAGAAAATGCCATTTTTGAAGTTCAGGTCCGAAATCGAAAATATACGGGAATGGAAATAAAGAATCTGTCGTTTATTAATAAAATTACCATCAGTCAGATTTTTCGTAATCGTCACCTAATTCGGCCAGTCGGTTCAACCCAACTTGAGCTAAATGATCGCCTTATTTTTACTGGCAATAAGAATGATACCGAAGAAATTCGGCGTGAATTGGGAAAAATGAATTAATTCTCGTTACCAATAAGACAGTTTTCAGAGTTCTAGCTGAAAGTTGTCTTATTTTTTGTAAGCGATGTCTTACAGCTATAGCATGATTCTTATTAAATCAGCTCATATTAAACACAAAAAAAGGCTATAACTACAGTCATGGCCTGTGATACAATAGCTTTCGGACATAAACGAGAAAGGAGAATAGATATGAAAACAGTCGAAGTTTATTTTGTGCGTCATGGTCAAACTTTTTTCAACCGGTATAACCGGATGCAAGGTTGGTCTGATTCGCCATTAACTGAACAAGGTTGGCAGGATGCTAAAGTAACAGGTCAGCGTTTGGCAAACATTCCATTCACTGCTGCTTACTCGAGCGACACCACGCGAGCATTTAACACAGCCAACACAATTGTCCATAGTAATAAATCTCCCGGACTCACTGTAAAACAATTACCAGAGTTTCGAGAAGAATTCTATGGTTATTTTGAAGGCGCTGATTCTGCGCAAACGTGGTTCCAAGTTCTGAAACCAATTAGCAAGGCCCACAACTTTCACGATTTTTTGATGAATCACGATATTAGTGAATCTAAAAATGCCGTGAAAGCTGCCGATCCCTTCCACGACGCTGAGGATCATCAAGATTTTTGGAAACGATTGGATAAGGGCTTTAATTATTTAAAGACTCACAGTCAGGATCAAGATAAGATTTTGGTCGTCTCTCATGGCACAACCATTCGCAGCATTGTGGCTCGCTATGCACCAGACATGGATATTACAACCAGTCCCAGCAACGGTAGCGTCACAAAATTAACCATTAAGGATTCTCAAATTTCTGTTGATTATTTTAATCAGATAGAGAAAATAATTAATTAAAAATAGGAGAATTTAAAAATGAAAAACTCGCCCCTAGACACAAATAAGCACTTCATCAGCTGGCCAGTGGTGGCCCTGATGGATTTCGTGACCGTTATCGGTTTCGATGATTTAATTTACAACTTCCATAATCAAGGTTTGGCAATCGTCACAACTTGGATTATCATGTTACTTCTGTTCGTTTGGCCTTACGAAATGATGGTTGGCCAGCTGGGTTCCGCCTTTCAAAACGAAGGCGGTGGCTTATCTTCATGGATTCGCTCCACGAATGGTGATCTTGCTGGCTACATGGTCGCCTTTCTCTACTGGATTGCCGGCTTACCTTACGTAGTCGATGTTGCCAACTCTGTGGTGGTTTCCATCAGTTGGTTAGTCAAAGGTAACGGTGATTTAAACAAGTACATGTCAACATTTATGTTTGCCATTTTCACTGCAATTATTTTCCTTGGCTTCATCTGGTTCCAGCATTTATTCAAAAACAAGTCCTTGGAAATCATGAGTACTATCGGTGGTGGCGCAATGTTTGTTATGACAATCTTGTTCGTCTTGATGACAGTTGGGGCTTTGATGCATGGCCGTCATATTGAAACCCAACCTTTCAATTTAAGTGCCTTCATCCCAAAAATTAATGGTCATTTTCTTTCCACATTTGGATTATTGATCTTTGCCATTAACGGTGCAGAATTGGCAGGCCCTTATGTTAAACAAATGAAACACGGTAATCGTGATTTTCCAAAGGCCATGATGATGTTGTTGATTATGACTGGGTTCCTCACCGTGTTTGGATCCTTCTCATTAGGTGTCTTCTTCAATGCCCATCATTTACCCTATGATTTGAAGATGAATGGCTCTTATTACGCCTTCCAAGCCCTTGGAAAACAATTTGGCATGGGTAACGTTTTGATGTACATCTTTGCGGTGGCACAATTTATTTATATGTGTGCTCAGCTAGCCGTAATTTTGGATGCCAGCACCCGAATCTTTATTTCTAATGTTTCCAAGAAATACTTGCCAAAACGCATTACAAAACTCAACGATGACGGCCTACCAATCAATGGTTACTGGTTGACCACTGCCATCGTTTCACTAGTTTTGTTCTTGAGTAACTGGCTACCAAGCATCAATGACATGTTCAACTGGTTACTAAATATTAACGGAATTGTTTCGCCATTTGTCACAAGTTTTGTATTCTATGCTTTCATGCGCATTCGTGCTAAAAGTAAGGATTATCCTTCAGAATACCGCTTTATCAAAAACGATAAATTTGCTTGGTTAGTGGGTCTCTGGTGTTTAGTTATCACCTTGGTCTTCTCTGTAATGGGAATTCGACCAACCGATGCCACTCCCGGAACTGTTTTATATACAAAAGAATTAACGTTAAACATTGTCATACCAATTATCTTTATTGCCCTTTCAGCCGTTTTGCCTTACATGGCTAAAATTGGCCGTGAACACCTCGCTAAACAGGCTTGGTTGTCCACACCTTTGGCTTTGATCGTGTTTGTCATCGTTGGCTTTTTCTTAGCCCAACATTTGACCAACGCCGGCATCGCCATTTCAATTCTTTCTTGGGCACTAAACGTGGTTTTGTTTATCATTGTTTATCAAATCGTGTTCAAATTAATTACCCGTAATCATTCAGTGAACGATTAAAGCTATTTGTTTATAACGCAAAAAGACACCTTTAAGGGTGTCTTTTTTGCGTACGCTAGTTTTTAAATGAATGAATTGGTGCTGGAATATGACCTCCACGCGCAATGAAATCTGCGGATGAAGCCGTATTAACTGGCATTACTGGTGAATTACCAAGCAAACCGCCAAACTCTACGTTGTCACCAACTTTGGCACCGACTGCAGGAATTACCCGAACTGCCGTAGTTTTATTATTAATCATACCAATTGCAGCTTCATCTGCAATCATGGCAGAAATCGTCGAAGCTGGCGTGTCACCTGGAATGGCGATCATGTCCAAGCCTACTGAACAAACAGCCGTCATTGCTTCCAGTTTTTCTAAATTCAACGCACCACTGGTAGCTGCGGCGATCATCCCTTCATCTTCGGACACGGGGATAAAGGCTCCAGACAATCCACCAACTTGATTACAAGCCATGACGCCACCTTTTTTAACCGCATCATTTAACATTGCTAACGCAGCGGTAGTGCCATGAGTTCCAACAGTTTCCACCCCAATTTCTTCCAAAATTCGGGCAACAGAATCACCGACTTTTGGTGTTGGTGCCAATGATAAATCAACAATGCCAAACGGTACACCTAGTCGATCTGAAGCGATGTGCCCAACTAATTGGCCGACACGCGTAATTTTAAAGGCGGTCTTTTTGATTGTTTCTGCCACCACGTCAAAAGGTTCTCCTTTGACCTTTTCCAATGCCCGTTTGACCACTCCTGGTCCGCTAACTCCCACATTGATCACCACATCTGCTTCGCCTACACCGTGAAAAGCCCCTGCCATAAAGGGATTATCTTCAACTGCATTCGCGAACACGACTAATTTGGCTGGTGCTAAAGGCGACAACGCTGCAGCAGCTTTGACTGCCTCTCCCATATCTCGAACCGCATCCATGTTGATACCAGATTTGCTAGACCCGACATTAACCGAGCCACAGACAAATTCCGTTTTGCTTAAAGCTTCCGGAATGGAGTGAATTAAAATCTCGTCTCCTTTTTGATAGCCCTTTTGAACTAAAGCTGAAAATCCGCCAATAAAGTTAGCACCAACTTTATTAGCCGCCCGATCAAGCGCTTGAGCAAATGGTAAGTAGTTTGTTGCATTGGTGGCTGCTCCAATAATACTGATTGGTGTGACCGCAATACGTTTGTGAATAATGGGCACACCATATTCAGCTTCAATTTCGTTGGCAACTGAAACTAAATTGGCAGCTTTTGTGGTAATTTTTTTGTAAATTTTGTTGCAGGCCTGTTCAATATCCGGATCAATACAATCCAATAAAGAGATGCCCATCGTAATCGTCCGAATATCCAAGTTTTCTTCGTCGATCATTCGTGTTGTTTCAAGTATTTGGTTAGTTTCCAAATTACGGCACCTCCATTAAATTTTGTACATTGCGTCGAAAATTTCTTCACGTTGAATCCGAATCTGCACACCTAATTGTTGACCCAATTTACTTAACTGGTTACGAACCGATTCAAAATCCATCTTTGTCGCCGGCAACTCACATACCAGCATCATCGTAAAATTTCCTTCCATGATAGTTTGACTCATATCAACAATATTAAACTTTAATTCTGCCAAAGCTTGGCTAACACCCGCCACAATTCCAACTCTATCTTGTCCAACCACGGTTAATACTGCACGCATAAAAAGGCCACCTTTTATATTTGATATGATTTATTTTAATTGATTAGTTGCCAAATTGACATTTTTATAAATAGCGTTACATCAAAGCTTTAACGTCTTCAATTTTAATTTTTAAATGCTTCATCGACTGCTTTAATTGCTTTACTTTTTCTTCAGATTGAACCAATTGATCTTGGAGAATAGTTAATCTTTCGGCTACTGTTGCATCCCCCTGCTGATAAATTGCCAAAAAATGTTTAATCTGGCCAGGGTCATCCCACATGCCTTCACGCATAAAATAAAATCAATGCGATCAAGATCAGTCGCTTCAAATTCACGAATGCCGTTCACACGTTTGACAGGTCCTAACAGCCCTTCACGTTCATAATAGCGAATCGTGGTTGTCGAAATATTAAATTGCTGTGCCACTGCATCAATTTTCAATTTTTTCACCTCTTGACTTGAAGTATACTTCAAGTAGTAGAATTTACAATAACGAAAACAATTAGGGAGGATAATGATGATGAAAACTTTGTACTTGGTCAGGCATGGTGAAACTTTATTCAATATCCAAAATAAAATTCAAGGTTGGTGTGATTCACCTTTAACTGAAAATGGTGTGGCACAGGCCAAAAAACTAGGTGATTTTTTTAAAAATATTTCCTTAGATCATGCTTATAGTTCCACTTCAGAACGGTGCTGTGATACGACCGAACTTATTTTGCAAAATCGGCTTGGGTATCAGCGCGTGAAAGCTCTCAAAGAACAGAACTATGGCGTTTTTGAAGGTGAACCAGAATATTTGAGCCCTAAAGCACCAAAAGATTTTGAAACCTTTTTCCTTCCCTATGGCGGTGAATCTTCAAATGAAGTTGGTCAACGCATGCTGAAGTGTCTCACCAAAATTATGGCTAAGCCAGACAATAACCAAGTATTAGCTGTGTCGCATAGCGGGGCGTGTTTCAACTTCCTACGTATGCTACAAGATCCAACTGAAGAACTTGCAAAGGGCTTCCCAAATGGTGCAATCTTTGTTTACCATTTTGACCAAGGCAAGTTTCAATTGGCTAAGGTTATTCGCGAATTTTAAAACAAACACAAAAAAAATCATCCCTACTCTCACAATGAGAATAAGGATGATTTTTCATTTAACCTTCGCTAATAACCAATAAAGACTTGATTGCAGTCCGTTTGTCCATTGCTTCATAAGCATCTTGAATATGGTCTAAATCAAAGCGCTTTGTGAACACTTTGCCAGGATTAATCTTGCCGCTTAAAACAGCATCCAACAAAATATTTTTATCATCTGTTGTGACAGAGGCAATCCCTCCACGTAAACCAATGTTACGCCAGAACAGATTATTCGTATTCATTTCAGCTTTTTGAGGGACACCAACCCGGCCAACAACAGCTCCCGGGCGGCCAACCTTAACGGCTGTATCAACTGATTGTTCTGTACCCACGCACTCAAGAACGGCGTCAGCACCACTGCCAGTTAATTCCATTACCCTTTTGACAGCTTCATCACCACGTTCTGGGATGATGTCGGTTGCACCAAATTCACGCGCTAATTTTTGACGATCCTCATGACGGCTCATCGCAATAATGCGTTTTGCCCCGCGCAGCTTAGCGGAAATTACGCCACATAAACCAACCGCACCATCGCCCATGACGACTACTGTGTCGCCTTCTTTAACTTCGGCACTGGCAGCGGCATGATAACCAGTTGCCATGACATCAGCCAAAGTTAAAAGTGAGTTTAATTGTTCATCTGAATAATCAGCAGGTTTGCCAGGAATTTTAACTAATCCCCAGTTGGCATTGGTGTAACGTAAATATTCGCCTTGATAGCCGCCATTACCACCAGCTTCTTGATTCAAACAGTCCCCATCAAATCCAGCTAAACATGCGGCACAATGACCACAACCATGGGTAAATGGTACAACTACGAAATCGCCGGCTTTAATATCAGAAACATCTGCGCCAACTTCTTCAACTACCCCAATGGCTTCATGACCAACTAAAGAATTAGCTTCCCGTTTGGAAATACCACGGTACCACCATAAATCAGAACCACACACACAAGCGCGGACAATTTTAATTAAAGCATCGGATGGCTTTTCAATTTTAGGTTTATCAACCTCATGAACTTCCATTTTGCCAGGTTCCATAAATACTGCTGCTTTCAAAGAATCCATCTCCTAAATATTTTTTTAATTATTACTCAACATCATAAGCATAAACCTTGGAGTGCACTTCAAGGCAAGTTAATTTTATTTTTTTTCTTTGCTTTAAATCAAGAACTTGGTCAAAACCTCCGTGAATCAGGAAAACATCTCATGATTTCAGAAAAATCTTATAAAAGTAACTATTTTTTCGTTTCAAGAAAATGATTAAATAGAATTTCAATATCAAAGCCACCGTGATTGAAAAATTGAAAAAAATAAACAAATAGAAGAGCACAATATACTCTTCTATACATCACATAATTCACTTTATAAAAATAAAAAATCAATACGTGTTCTTAATAAAATCACTTGTGAACCACGGGCCACTTGCTATTTTTTCTCACACCAGTATTTTAACCTACATTATCTATTACCATTTTTTCACCGCTATTAAATTAATCTTTCTGAAACGATTTGGCTTGTAAGTTATATAAGTCAGCATAATACTTATTTTCTTCCATTAGCTCACTATGTGGTGCAAACCCAACAATTTTTCCGTTTTTCAATACTAATACTTTATCTGCTAATTTTACTGCCGACATTCGATGAGTTATAAAAAAAACAGTTTTATTTTCTGTCATTTTAATAAAGCTTTTATAAATTTCGAACTCACTACGCGGATCTAGCGAAGCAGTCGGCTCATCTAAAATTAGAATATTTGAATTTGCCATAAAAGCTCGTGAAATTGCTACTTTTTGCCACTGGCCACCTGACAGATCAACCCCACCATCAAATTGTTTTCCTAACATAGTGTTTAAATTCAATTTTTTATTAACATATGCTTCAAAGAAATGAAGGTAGTATGAAATCATGG
>NZ_DOEM01000025.1:0-38176 GCF_003533255.1 Pediococcus sp. | reverse complement strand
CAATACCAGAAAGTGTAGACCCCTTTTTTGTACTCTCTTTTTATAACTTGATTTCAAACGTACGTTCGGATAAACTGAATTTGGGTGATAGAAATGGATACAAATATTGACAGGGTTCCAATTCATGTGGATACCTCTAGAAAAATCATTCATGTAGATATGGATGCTTTTTATGCTTCGATTGAGGAACGAGAAAATTCCAAATTACGAAAAAAACCACTCGTGATTGCACGAGATCCACGACAGACTGGTGGAAAGGGCGTTGTGGCCACGGCTAACTACCTTGCTCGCCAATCAGGTGTCCATTCGGCAATGAGTGCACAGAAGGCGTTAGAGCTCTGCCCTGAGGCTGTATTTAAAACACCAGATTTCACTTTATATCGTGCAGTTTCCGATCAAATTCATGAAATCTTTGGAGAATATACAGAAAAAATTGAACCAGTTGCGTTTGATGAAGCTTATTTGGATGTGACGGATAATAAAAAGCAAATTGAAAGTGCAGTAGAAGTGGCGCATCAAATTCAAAGCGAAATTTACGCAAAAACCCATTTAACCTGTTCTACTGGAATTTCTTACAATAAATTTTTAGCGAAATTAGCTTCAGAATATCAAAAACCAATTGGAGTTGCAGTGGTATTATCAGAAGATGTCCGTGAATTTTTGGATAAACTGCCAATTGAAAAGTTTCGTGGCGTTGGGAAGAAGACAGTTCCCAAGATGCATGATATTCAGATTTTTAAAGGGCGCGATCTTTATAAAAAAAGTGAAATGGAGTTAATTCATCATTTTGGTCGTTTTGGAGATGTTTTGTATCATCATGTGCGGGGGGCTGATGATCGACCTGTTGAGTATCAACGAGAGCGGAAATCAATTGGAAAAGAAAGCACCTATAACCCCAATTTAGTATCTGATTCGGAAGTGGAAGAGGCTTTGAAAGATTTGGCCCAAAAGGTTGCTGAAACTATGAAACAAAAGCAAAAGCATGGCAAAACTTTAGTCTTAAAAGTACGTTTTTCTGATTTCGAGACCATTACGAAGCGCCAAACACTTACTGAGTTTTTAGATAATAGCCAAGAAACCTATCTTTTCTATGCGCAACAACTATTTGATGAGTTCGGAGAAAGTCAACGGGGAGTCCGTCTTTTGGGAATTACGCTTACAAATTTAGCAAGTATTAATTTCGAAAACATGTCGCTTCCTTTATTTAGGCAAGATTAGATTCTTGTTTTGTATTTGATTGAAAAACCTAGTATACTGGGATGAAGTGAAAACTCGCGATCCTTTTAAAATTAGTTTGAAACAGAAAGAAGAAATTATGACACTGCAGCAAGAAATCTTTGAACAAATTAAAAAACACCAACGAATTATTATTCATCGCCACCAACGGCCAGATCCTGATGCAATTGGCTCTCAAATTGGTTTGGCAGAAATTATTCATGCCTCTTTCCCGATGAAAACTGTTTTGTCAGTCGGCAAACAAATTAGTGGTTTGTCTTGGATTGGTGAAATGGATGTTGCTGATGATGATGATTACGATGATGCCCTAGTCATTGTGACCGATACCGCTAATCCGCCCCGGGTGGACGATAATCGTTACACAAATGGACAAGAGTTAATCAAAATTGATCATCATCCAAATGATGATCCATATGGTGATTTAATCTGGGTAGTGCCAAACGCTTCTAGTAGTGCTGAGATAGTTTATGATTTTTATCATCAATTTAAAAAGGAACTCACATTAACACCAAAGGCAGCCAGAGCGCTGTATGCTGGAATTGTTGCTGATACTGGTCGATTCTTATATTCAGCGACAACACCGCATACATTGCGGGTTGCAGCTTCATTAATGGCAACTGGTTTTGATGTGACCGCAGTTAACCAAAAATTGGATAGTATTGCGTTACCAGTTGCAAAACTATCAGCTTATGTGTATGAAAATTTAGAAATTACCGATGCGGGAGCAGCCACTGTTTGTTTAACCGCTGAAGTGTTAGATAAGTTTGATTTAAAGGATGCAGGAACTGCTGGTGTTGTGCCGATTCCTGGAAAAATTGATTCCGTTGTTTGCTGGGCAATCTTTGTGATTCAACGCGACGGAACTTATCGAGTTCGCCTACGGTCAAAGGGACCAACAATTAATGAACTTGCTAAAAAACATGATGGTGGCGGTCATGCTTTGGCAAGTGGGGCAAAAGCAAAAGATTTGGATGAAGTCGCAGTCATAAAAAAAGAATTGGCTGAGATTGCCACTGCCTATCAGAAGAGCAAGAAGGAGTAATTAATGAAAAACGGTTTTACAGAGTTTAATTTGCAACCATTTTTGATCACTGCACTAAAAGAAATTAATTTTATTCAGCCAACCCCGGTTCAAGAAAAATTAATTCCGGTGATTGAGGCTGGGAAAAGTGTGATTGGCCAATCGCAAACGGGTAGTGGAAAAACACATACCTTTTTACTACCGATTTTGAATAACATTGACCCGAATAAGCAGCAAGTTCAAGTCGTCATTACGACACCAAGCCGTGAGCTGGCCTACCAGATTCATACAGCGGCGCGCCAATTAGTTCAGTTCTCAGATAATGAAATTGAAATTGGTAATTATGTGGGTGGAACTGATAAAAAACGGCAAATCGAAAAATTGAAGCGACGTCAACCACAAGTTGTGATTGGAACCCCAGGACGTGTTTGGGACTTGATTAGTAGCCAAGCTTTGGACGTCCATCTGGCGGCTCAGTTTGTTGTGGATGAAGCTGATATGACGCTTGATATGGGTTTCTTAAATGAAGTGGACAAGATTGCGGCAAGTTTGCCAAAAAAACTACAAATGATGGTTTTTTCCGCAACAATTCCGCATTCGTTAAACATCTTTTTGAAAAAATATATGGTGAATCCTGTTATCGAAGAGATTCCTGTGCAGAGTATTATTAGCCCGACTATTGAAAATTGGTTGATTTCAACCAAAAGTAAGGGTAAAAATAGTGTGATTCATCGATTATTGACCATTGGCGAACCTTATTTAGTTTTGATTTTTTGTAATACTAAAGAACGGGTTGATGAGCTAACTTATTACCTGAAGAATCAGGGCCTAAAAGTTGCCAAGGTTCATGGTGGGGTCCCGCCTCGTGAACGGAAACGGGTTATGAAAGAAATTCATAACCTTGACTTTCAATTTGTCGTTGCTACCGATTTAGCAGCACGAGGGATTGATATTGAGGGTGTTTCGATGGTCATTAACGACGGTATTCCAGATGATTTAGATTTCTTTATTCATCGTGTTGGTCGAACTGGCCGGAATGGCATGTCTGGAATTGCCATCACCTTATATGAACCTGGCGAAGAAGCTAAAGTTTCTGAAATCGAAAAATTGGGTGTTAAGTTCCAGCCTAAAGCTATTAAAAATGGTGAGGTTGTGGATTCTTATGATCGGAATCGCCGAACTACGCGGGTAAAGGATCATCATAAGTTGGATCCAACTATGGTAGGAATGGTTAAGAAGAGTAAGCGTAAAGTTAAGCCAGGATATAAACGTCGAATTAAGAAGGCTATTGAGATTCAAGATCAGCGTGATCGAAGAGTGGCCAAGCATCAAGAATTTCTTAGAACTAAGCGGCAAAAGATCAAGCAGAATCGGGCAAAACGAAATCCCGGTGAGCATTGACAATCAGCTATTTTCTGCAATATAATGGTTTTTGGCTAAGGACATATTAAAGCTAATAAATTTTCAGAAACGTTTTGGTTAATGAGAAAAACGAATTTATGGTTTTAAGGCTACCTTACAAATGATAAGTATTTCGCGACTCTGCGTTAAAGAGTTTAAGAGGTAAACGATTAAGATCGTTGCAAGTAAAGTGGTACCGCGCTAAGGCGTCTTTACTAGCAACGGTCTTTTTATGCGATTAGAAAGGGAAAAGTTATGGAAAACAAATCAAGTAGTGAAATTAGACAGATGTTTTTGGACTTCTTTCAGTCAAAAGGTCATATCATTGAACCCAGTGCATCTTTAGTACCGCACGATGATCCAACTTTATTGTGGATTAATTCTGGAGTTGCCACAATGAAAAAGTATTTTGATGGTAGTGTCGTTCCAGAGGTTCCCCGGTTAACGAGTTCGCAGAAAAGTATCAGAACTAATGATATTGAAAACGTGGGTCATACTGCGCGGCACCACACCTTGTTTGAAATGTTAGGGAATTTCTCAGTGGGTGATTATTTTAAAGAAGAAGCGATTACCTGGGCTTGGGAACTACTAACAAGTCCTAAGTGGTTCGCAATGGATCCTGAAAAGTTATTTATTACTGTTTATCCAAAAGATACTGATGCGAAGAAGTATTGGGAATCTGTTGGGGTTCCAGCAGATCATATTATTGCCGTTGAAGATAATTTTTGGGATATTGGCGAGGGCCCTAGTGGTCCAGATTCTGAAATCTTTTATGATCGTGGTGAATCCTTCAATAATTTAGCCGATGATGATCCTGAAAATTATCCTGGTGGCGAAAATGAGCGCTATCTAGAGATTTGGAACATTGTCTTTTCACAGTTTAACCACAAGCCTGATGGTTCATATGAACCTCTTCCCCATAAAAACATTGATACGGGAATGGGGCTTGAACGGGTGGTTTCTATTTTCCAAAACGCACCGACTAACTTTGAAACCGATCTATTTTTACCATTAATTCGAAAAACAGAAACTTTCAGCGGTAAAACATACAATGATGATAAAGAACAGGATGTAGCATTTAAAGTTATTGCCGATCACGCTCGTGCCATTACATTTGCAATCGGGGATGGGGCGCTACCTTCAAACGAAGGGCGGGGTTATGTTATTCGACGCTTGATTCGAAGAGCTGTGATGTACGGACAAAAGTTAGGTATTGAAAAGAGTTTCTTGTATAAATTAGTTCCGGTCGTCGGCGAGATTATGAAATCTTATTACCCAGAAGTTCTTGAACAAAAAGACTACATTGCCAAAGTTGTGGAATCTGAGGAAAGTCGATTCAATGAGACTCTAAATGATGGGGTTCATCTTTTAGATCAGATCATTGCTAAAACAAAGGCAGCCAATGAAACTAAAATTTCAGGTGCTAATGCGTTTAAGTTGTTTGATACCTATGGCTTCCCATTGGACTTAACCATGGAATATGCTCACGATGAGGGCTTAGAGGTCGATCAAGATGGTTTCAAGACAGAAATGCAACAACAAAAGCAACGAGCTCGTGCCGCTCGTGGTAACCGGGTATCAATGGGTGTTCAATCTGATCTTTTGACCAATATTAAAACGCCAAGTCGTTATGTTGGTTATTCAGAATTGAATGTTGAACACAGTGTTTTAAAAGATATTATTCAAAACGAAAAGATTGTCAGTGCCGCTGAAAAGGGTGAAGCTCAACTTATTTTTGATATTACACCATTTTATGCGGAAATGGGTGGTCAAGTGGCCGATAAGGGAACCATTACGGATGAGCATGGCAATGTGGTTGCTGAAGTTAAAGATGTGCAACATGCACCCAATGGCCAAAATCTCCATACAGTTAAAGTGTTGCGGCCATTAGAAACTGAAAAAACTTATGCTTTAAAGGTCGATCCTCATTTTCACAGTAAGGTTGAAAAAAATCATACGGCTACTCATTTGTTGGATCAAGCTTTAAGAGATGTATTTGGCTCGCATACAAAGCAAGCGGGCTCATTAGTTGAACCAGATTACCTTCGATTTGATTTTACCCATTTTGGTCAGGTGACATCAGCTGATTTGCAAAAAGTTGAAGGTATTGTTAATCAAAAGATTTTTGCCGAGATTCCAGTTAAAACTGTTGAAACTGATATTGAATCTGCTAAAAAGCTCGGTGCCATCGCCTTATTTAGTGAAAAGTATGGTAAAAAGGTTCGTGTGGTTAGTGTTGGTGATTACTCAGTTGAATTTTGTGGTGGCGATCATGTGAAGAACACCAATGAATTAGGTCTGTTTAAGATCGTTTCTGAATCCGGCGTGGGTGCCGGTGTCCGCCGAATAGAGGCCGTTACCTCTGCTGAGGCTTACGAGTATTTGGTTAGCCATGACAAGCTTCTACGAGAAACTGCTCAAAAGGTTAAGGCAATTCAAGTCAAAGATACGCCAAACAAGGTGGCTCAACTTCAGGATAGTTTGAAAGCAATGACACAAAAAGTTGAAAATCTTGAAACAAAAATGGCTAAACAAGCAGCAGCAAATGTGTTTGACAATGTTAAACAAGCCGGTCAGTATTCAGTAATTGCTGATGTCATCAAAGTTTCTGGAATGGCACAGCTTCGTGATTTAGCGGATGATTGGAAGCAACGTGCAATTTCAGATGTTTTGATTTTGGGAACAACTGTTGGTGAAAAGGCTAACTTGTTGGTTGCTGTTTCTGATGAAAAAGTTAAGGCTGGGTTAAAAGCCGGTGATCTGATTAAAGCCATTGCCAAACAAATCAATGGTGGTGGTGGCGGTCGTCCCAACTTAGCACAGGCCGGTGGTAGTAATCCTGCTGGACTCAAACAGGCCTTGGTGGATGGCATTGACTGGCTAGCAGAAAAATAAGGAATGTTGCGAGTTGACTAAAGCAGTGTTACGAGTTGATTACATTAGACTTCTATGTTTGTACTTTTTTAAGTGATCGGGTAGAATTATCTTGATGACAGTACAGGAGGTGCTTTCGATGAGTAAATTGGATAAGACAATGTTTTTTGATTTTAGCAATGATGCTCCTAAGGATCTACATGAAACCTTAAAGACGGTTTATGATGCTTTGGAGGAGAAGGGATATAATCCGATTGACCAAATTGTCGGATACTTACTCTCGGGAGACCCAGCCTATATTCCTAGATTAAACGATGCTCGTAACTTGATTCGCAAGCATGAGCGTGATGAGATTATCGAAGAGTTGGTTCGTAACTATCTTTCGAAAGATAATAATAATTTGGACAAATCTGGACAATCGGCAGGTCATATTAAATGAGATTAATGGGTTTAGATGTTGGTTCCAGAACAGTTGGGGTGGCAGTCAGTGATGAATTAGGCTGGACGGCCCAAGGTGTTGAAATTGTCAAAATTAATGAAGATCAAAAAGAGTTTGGTTTAGATCGAATTAGTGAATTGGTTAAGCAATACGATGTGACTGGCTTTGTGGTTGGTTTGCCAAAGAATATGAATAATACTTCTGGTCCTCGGGTAGATGCCGCCAAGGCTTACGGTCAACTTATGATTGAAACCTTTGATTTACCTGTAGATTATCAGGACGAAAGATTAACTACAGTAGAAGCACAGAGAATGTTAATTGAACAGGCTGATACATCGCGAAAAAAGCGAAAAAAAGTTATTGATAAATTGGCGGCTAGCTTGATTCTAGAAAACTATTTGGATCGACATGGCAAACTACTAAATAATTTAAAGTGAGGTTTCCTAATGAGCGAAGAGGAACAACAAATTACACTCGTTGACGAACACGGAAATGAAGAGCTTTACAACGTTTTATTTACATTTGATTCTGAAGATTATGGTAAGTCATATATGTTTTTGTATCCTTCTGATGCAGAAAATGATGAGCAGGTTGATATTCAGGCTTACTCATATACACCGGATGCTGATGGTAATGCGGATGCAGGACAATTAACTGAAATTGAATCAGACGATGAATGGAAGATGGTCGAGGAAGTGTTGAACACTTTCTTAGGCGATAACGACGAAGAATAGATTTCCATTTAAGCGTAGTAAAAACGATCAAATCTGAGTTGAGAATATTCAGATTTGATCGTTTTTGTTTGATCAAACATAACCGAGGACTGTTTAATATCCAAGCTTGATAAAATGCGCTAAAATACGGATAAATAACTAAAAGGATAATAAAATGAATAAGAAGATTTTTGAAACATTAGAGTATGAAAAAGTAAAAGATAAACTAAAGCCGTACCTAGCTTCACAAAGTGGTCGGCAAGAACTAGATAATTTAGGACCAATGGTAGACGGTGACCAAATTCAATTGGCACTGACAGAAACCTTAGATGGTGCAGATGCTTATCGATTGAAGGGTGGCATTCCAATCGCTAAGCTTGATAATATTGGTCCACAAATGAAACGACTTGAAATTGGCGCTACGTTAAGCGGATTGGAATTATCTCAAATTACTAAAATGCTCCGCACGACACAGGACATCATTAGTTTTTTCCAAAAAGTACGTGAAGAAAAAATTGATTTTAGGACCTTGTATGAAACTGTCGCTAAATTACAAGCTTTGCCAGAGATTTCCAAGCGATTAATTAAGTCGATTGAGGGAGACGGCCATATTACCAATGAAGCCTCAGACAAGTTATTTGGCATTCGAAGCCGGATTTCCACCACAGAGAGTTCTATTCGAGCAAAGATGGATGGTTATACCCGTGGAAAAGATTCTAAATATTTAAGTGATTCAATTATTACGATGCGGGATGGCCGTTATGTGATTCCAGTTATGGCACAGTATCGCAGTCATTTTGGTGGTGTGGTTCATGATCAAAGTGCTTCTGGGCAAACAATGTATATTGAACCGGCGGCAGTAATGGATCTAAATAATCAGTTGCGCCAAAATCAAGTGGAAGAAAAAACTGAAGAAGAAAGAATTTTAACGGAACTTTCTGAACTGTTGGCGCCTTACCGAGAAGAACTGTTGAATAATGCGGCAGTTTTAGGTCATTTAGATTTTATTAATGCGAAAGCACGATACGCTGCAGAGATTAAGGGAACAGAACCTTCAATTTCGCTAGAAAATCATGTGCATTTTCGCCAGGCACGACATCCGTTAATTGATCCTAAGAAAATGGTTGCCAATGATATTAATTTGGGTGACGACTATAAAGCCTTGATTATCACCGGGCCTAATACTGGTGGGAAGACAATCACTTTGAAAACGTTTGGGTTACTACAATTAATGGCCCAATCAGGGTTATTTATTCCCGTTGCAGAGAATAGTCAGATGGGAATTTTCGATGAAATTTTTGCTGATATTGGTGATGAACAATCTATTGAACAGAACTTAAGTACTTTCTCATCACATATGGATAATATTGTGAAAATTTTAGCCCAGATTGATGATCGGAGTTTGGTCCTGTTTGATGAGCTTGGTGGCGGGACGGATCCTAAAGAAGGGGCCGCATTGGCGATTGCAATTTTAGATCGAGTTGGCAGTGCCGGTAGCTACGTGATGGCTACGACTCACTATCCAGAATTGAAGGCTTATGGTTATAATCGGCCAGAGACGATGAATGCTAGCATGGAATTTGATACGGAGTCTCTAAAACCGACATATAAACTATTGGTTGGAATTCCAGGAAGCAGTAATGCGTTTGATATTGCCACGCGCTTGGGGATTGAACCAGGTGTGATTATGCAGGCGCGGTCGTTAATGGACCAGGATAGTCAAGACTTAAGTGCTATGATTAAAGACCTATCTGAACGTCAAAAGGAAGCAGCCGATCGGGCAGATAAGCTGAAGGTCGAAGTGGATGAAGCCGAAAACTTGCATAAAGATTTAACGAATGAGTATCAAAAATTAGTGAATTCCAAAGATCAGTATTTGGAAAAAGCTAAACAACAGGCTAATGAATTAGTTGATAATGCGGAAGAAAAAGCAGATAAAATTATCAAAAGACTTCGAAAAATGGAGATGCAAGGTGGCGCTGGAATTAAAGAAAATCAGTTAATTGATTCTAAGAGTGGTTTAAATGCTTTGCATCAAGCACCAAGTTTGAAGAAAAACAGGGTACTACAACGGGTTAAAGCTAAACAAGAGTTAAAAGTAAACGATGATGTCATGGTTACGAGCTATGGTCAACGAGGTTCATTGTTACGGCAGATGGATAAAAAGCATTGGGAAGTCCAAATGGGAATCCTAAAGATGAAAGTACCAACTGACGAGCTGGAGAAGGTTGCTCCTGATAAAAATGAATCTGCTGGGAGACGAACTACAATTAGACGGACCAGTTCGGCAGTCAAAACAACTTTAGATTTGCGCGGTAAACGTTATGAAGAAGCAATGACTGAGGTAGATCGATATATTGACTCTGCTTTATTGGCGGGTTATCCAATGGTGACAATTGTTCATGGAAAAGGGACAGGTGCGCTTCGAAAGGGGATTACACAGTATCTTCAAGGTAATCGGCAAGTTAAACATTTTGAATATGCAGCACCGAATGCTGGAGGAAACGGCGCCACGGTCGTTCATTTCAAATAACTGATTTTTTGTAAGCAAAATTTTTGGTGTTTAATCTAATCTTTGATAAACTATTGATAGTAAATCAGAAAGAGGGCTAATTGAGATGGTAGAAGCAATTACAGATGATAACTTTAATGACAAAACCAGCGAAGGTGTCACATTAACTGATTTTTGGGCAACATGGTGTGGTCCTTGTCGGATGCAGTCTCCTGTTGTTGAACAACTCGAGGGTGAAATGAATGATCAAGTTACATTCACCAAAATGGATGTGGATGCTAATCCAAAGACAGCACAAAACTTTGGCATTATGAGTATTCCAACTTTAATGGTCAAAAAAGATGGCGCCGTTGTTGATACGTTGGTTGGTTACCACTCAAAAGAACAAATCCAAAAGGTTTTAGCACAGTACGCATAATTGAAGTATGAGAGAAAAAAAGATCAAAACGACTTTTTCAGGAGTCGTTTTGATCTTTTTTTTTAAGCCTTTTTTAAGCGAAGTAAAGAATTAGTTAACAGTTGCGTTAATAGATTGTTACAGGAGGATTAAGTGATTATACTGAAACATATTTACAGGTCCAGTAATTCATGAGATACTGTGAAAGGAAAAACGTGTATTCAGGGGGGATAACGTGAAAAACTTTTTTAAAACATTATGGCAGCGGGAATGGGTGAAATTTCTTGGGCAGATGTTTTTTTATTTTGTCGTTTTTTTAATTCTTGTTTACCTATATGGTTACAGTGGTATTCAGGGGGGCACATTTATCTACAATGAGTTTTAAGTTACGGGGGGATTAACATGAAAATTACCAATGTGATTCAAGCAATTGATCAGGTAGCTCAAACAGCACCGGATCGCGTCGCTTATGATTATTTGGGAGAAACGCATACATACCAAGAGCTGAAGAGTTATTCGGATGCGTTGGCAAATCAAATCGCTCAAATGAAATTAGAACCACAGGCACCAATCATGGTTTATGGCGAACAGACTTTTGAAATGATTGCTAGTTTTTTAGGATGTGTTAAAAGTGGGCATGCCTATATTCCAATTGACGAACACTCACCAAATGATCGGTTGACTATGATTCAAGAAATTGCGAAGCCAGCAGCTTGTATTGCAATTGAACAGCTGCCAATTGAAATTAATAAAATTCCGGTAATTAGATCAGAAAAACTAGCTCAAATATTTAGAAGAACCGAATTAAAAGAAACTTGGACGCCTGTTGTCGGTAATCAAAACTTTTACATTATTTTTACATCTGGGACGACAGGAAAACCAAAAGGGGTCCAAATTAGTCATCAAAATCTGCTTAGTTTTGTAAACTGGATGTTAAGTGATTTCAACTTACAAAATAAACCTGCTTTTTTGGCTCAAGCGCCTTACTCATTTGATTTGTCGGTGATGAGTTTATATCCAACACTTGTCAGTGGCGGTACTCTTAAAGTATTACCTAAGAAGATCACAGATGATTTTAAACGGCTTTTCAGTTATTTACCAAAAATGAAGTTGAATGTATGGGTATCCACGCCATCATTTGTAGATATTTGTTTATTGGAACCTTCGTTTGATGCCAAGCATTTACCTGATTTAAGCCACTTTTTGTTTTGCGGTGAGGAACTTACGCATAAAACAGCCGCACAGTTAAATCAACGTTTCCCAGAGGCTCGCGTCTTTAATACGTATGGGCCCACAGAAACAACCGTGGCAGTTACAGCAGTCCAAATTACGCCAAAGATTTTGACCAATTATGACCGGTTACCAATTGGTCAAGCCAAGGTAGATACGAAAATTGAAATTATGAGTTCCAATGGAAAAGTTTTACCAAACGGTGAAGAAGGGGAAATTGTGATTTCTGGTCCGGGAGTTTCTAAGGGATATTTGAATAATCCGCGTAAAACAGTTAATGCCTTTCACTGTGAAGGAAATTTGAACACCTATCATTCTGGTGATCTGGGAAAAAAGGATAAGTCAGGAATGATTCGTTATCTGGGACGCTTAGATTTTCAAATCAAACTCCATGGCTATCGGATCGAACTAGAGGAAGTCAACCATTTCTTGAACGCACAAAAGTTAATCAAACAAGCAGTGGCAGTTCCAAAATATGATTTAAATCATAAAGTTTCACAACTGGTGGCCTATGTGACTCTTCAGAAAAAAAGCCTTGAAGAAACAAACATGGCCCTGACCATGGCAATTAAAAAGGATCTTCAAAAAACGATGATGCCTTACATGGTGCCAAATCGATTTGTTTTCAAAGACAAATTACCGCTGACGGCGAACGGTAAAGTTGACATCAAATCCATTATGAGTGAGGTTAATTCTTAATGTTATCATTTACACCATATGAAAACCCCATGTATTTTGGTATTTTAGGTCTTGCGCTGTTGCCGATTGTGATTGGAATTTTATGCGGAAAAAGATTTCACTGGTATGAGACACTGATTTCTGTTTTCTTTTTGGTTCTGACTTTTGGTGGTCCAAAAATTACACAGGGATTGGCCTTAATTACGTATTTAGTTTATGAAGTGTTGTTAGTATGGGTATATACCAGTTATCGCAAGAAAAACAATCAAACGGGGATATTTGTGGCGACTGTTATTTTGGCAATCATCCCGCTTGTGATTGTCAAATTAACTCCGGCAATTCAAGAAGGCAAACAAGCCATTATTGGTTTCTTAGGAATAAGTTATTTAACTTTTAAAGCAGTTCAGACAATTATGGAGTCTCGTGATGGTGTTTTGAAAGACTTTAGTCCCTGGTTTTTCTTACAATTCTTGGTTTTCTTTCCAACAATCTCATCAGGTCCCATTGATCGTTACCGGAGATTTAAGCGGGATTATGATCATGTGCCAAAACAAGAGAAATATTTCCAGTTACTACAAAAAGGGTTACACAATATATTTATGGGATTTGTATACAAATATATGTTGGCTTATGTTTTTGGCACAATGTGGTTGCCAAAATTGGAGCACTACGCTCTGATGGCGCATGGCTTATCCTGGTCACTAGTTGGTGTCATGTATGTATACAGCATGTATCTTTTCTTTGATTTTGCGGGTTATAGTTTATTTGCAATTGGAACCAGCTATTTTATGGGAATTGAAACACCAATTAATTTTAATGCACCATTCAAATCGCATAATATCAAGGAATTTTGGAATCGATGGCACATGACCCTATCTTTCTGGTTCCGAGATTACATTTATATGCGTTTGGTTTTCTTTTTCATGAAACACAAAGTTTTTAAAAGCCCTAAAACAACGGCTAATGTCACCTATATTATCAATATGACGATTATGGGTTTCTGGCATGGGGTGACGTGGTATTACATTACTTATGGCATTTTACACGGGGTCGCGCTCGTTGTGAACGATTGGTGGCTTAGATATAAGAAGGGTCATCCGGGGAAAATACCGCATAATAAATTTACGGAAGTTTTTGCAACTTTCGTCACATTTAATTTTGTATGTTTTACATTTTTACTGTTTTCAGGTTTTTTGAATACAATGTTGATAGCGAAGTAAATTAGTTTTAAAGGGGAGTAAATAAAATGGATACAAAAGAAACAGTTTTAAACGTTTTACAAGATTTAACAGGCACAGATTTGAGCGGGGATTTAGATAATAATTTGTTTGATTCGGGATTGCTAGATTCAATGGGTACCGTTCAGTTACTTTTACAATTACAAAGTGAGCTAGGAATTGAAGTACCAGTGTCTGAGTTTGAGCGTAGTGAATGGGATACGCCCAATAAAATTATTGCGAATGCTGAGGAAATGCAGAACTAGTGGCAAAAAAACTTTTTCTGATATTTGGTCCGGTTCTTTTGGCTGCATTATTGTTGATTGCACTATTGTTTTCCCCATTTAAAATGAATCATATGTCAACTAAAACTGAAGATAAAGCGGCAGTTGCTTTGTCTCCAAATGTGCTTAAAGGCCAAATAATTAAAGAATCAGCCCTATCACACAAACAATTTGTGCCATTCTTTGGATCCTCAGAATTTTCCAGATTCGACATGGCGCATCCGTCTGTATTGGCTACAAAGTATCAACGAAGGTACACTCCGTTTTTGATGGGTGGGCCTGGAACTCAGTCACTTACTCATTATTTTCAGATGCAATTAGTTACGTCACAATTAAAGAATCGTAAGGCCGTTTTTGTGATTTCACCACAGTGGTTTGTCAAAAAGGGCGCCCGCAAAGATGCTTTCGGATTTTACTATTCACCGATGCAATCGGCAACTTGGCTCTTGAGCCGAAAAGCTAGCAGTGCCGAAGATCGCTATGCTGCCAAACGATTGCTGAATATGCCCTCTGGAAAAGCCAATCACACCATTATGATGGCGCTAAAGCGTGTTGCTGATGGCAAACAAATTACGAAACACGAACGAACTTATTTAGTTTATGAGATGAGATTGTTGCAACATGAAGATCAACTTTTTTCTGATTTGAAAATGAAAAATAATCAGGGTAAAATTGATCGGATTGCAAAGCAGTTACCCGATCATTATCAATTAAAAGATTTAGATCAGTTAGCTGTTGCGCAAGGAAAGCAGCATACGACAAATAATCGATTTGGCATCGATAATCGGTTTTATGTTCGGCGATTACACGACAAGGCAAAGAAATTTAAGAATTTTGAACAAAATTGGAGTTATGTGCAATCGCCTGAGTTTAGCGATTTCGAACTAGTTTTGAATCAATTCGCTTCTTTAAACATGAATGTTGAGTTTATTATTCCACCCGTTAATCAAAAGTGGAGTGCATACACTGGGTTATCGCAAACAATGCTCAAGGAATTTGATCGAAAAATTCGATATCAACTGCAATCACAAGGGTTCAACAATATTTGTGATTTAAGTGATAAAGGAAATGTGCCGTATTTTATGCAAGATACCATCCATTTAGGTTGGCGTGGTTGGTTGGCTGCTGACCAGTCAATTGATCCGTTCTTGACAAAAAAGCAAAAAACACCTCATTACCAAATGAATAGTAAGTTCTATTCAACGGCATGGCAACATCAAATAAGTATAAAAAAATAATTGTTTTTATGGCAGGAGACTATTAGAAAAGCAAGGCAACTAATCTAGTTGCTTTGCTTTTTTTAGATGAGGAAACTTGCTTTTCAGTTTTTAAAAAGAGATAATATAGTTTCAGATTACGTGAAGAGGATGAAAAGAAATGGATAATCGTGCAATCGGATTTATGGATTCTGGTGTGGGTGGTTTGACTGTTGTGCGTGAAGCACTTCGACAGTTGCCTCTTGAATCTGTCTACTTTATTGGGGATCAGGCTAGGCTCCCATATGGCCCGCGTTCAAGCCATGAAGTACGGCATTTTTCTGAGCAAATGGCTGCATTTTTGATGAAAAAGAATATCAAAATGTTAGTTATTGCTTGTAATACGGCAACTTCAGCGGCTCTAGAAGACTTGAAAGAAAAGTTGCCCATTCCAGTTATTGGAGTAATTTCACCGGGAAGTCGGGCCGCCTTAAAAGTATCGCGCAATCGTCGTATTGGTGTCATTGGGACAGAAGGCACGATTAAAAGTGGGGCATATGAACGAGCAATTTTATCTAAGGATAATTCGGTTGAAGTTTTCAGTTTAGCTTGTCCTAAATTTGTACCTTTAGTTGAAAGTAACGAATATGATTCATCAATTGCCAAAAAAGTTGTGGCAGAAACTTTACAGTATTTCGACAATAAGGATGTGGATACCCTTGTTTTGGGATGTACACACTATCCACTACTGAGGCCTATTATCCAAGATGTGATGGGTCCTCAGGTTCGACTGATTGATTCGGGTGCTGAAACAATTGGCACCGTATCTGCATTATTGGATTATTTTGATATCGCAAAAGATTCAGCAGGTGATCAGATTGAAGATCACTACTATACAACGGCATCGCCAAAAAGTTTCAATCAGATTGCTAGTCAGTGGTTGGAGATTAATGTTAAAGCTGATAAAACAGAAATTGACCGGTTAAGTTTGGAGGACAAGTAATGGCTCAGAAAGAACAAATTATTATTGCAACTAATAATGCTGGGAAACTGTGTGAGTTTCAAAAATTATTTGCTCCAAAACATATTAAGGTCACTTCGTTAAAGGACTATCCACAACTCGGAAAAATTGCGGAAACTGGGATGACTTTTGAAGAAAATGCGACTTTAAAGGCTTCTGCAGTTTCTAAACAGACCAATATACCAGTTTTGGCAGATGATTCTGGATTAGAAGTGGACGCTTTGAATGGCCGTCCAGGAATCTTTTCCGCACGTTATGCGGGCGATCACGACGACGCGGCAAATAATGCTAAATTGTTAAGTGAGTTAGCTGGGATTCCGTTAGAAAAAAGGACGGCAACTTTTCATACGACATTAGTGTTGATGAAACCTGATGAAAGTAAGTTAGTGGTTAATGGGGAACTTAGAGGCCAAATCTTGGCTGTTCCGCGTGGCAATAATGGATTTGGATATGATCCGTTATTTTGGGTACCAGAAAAACAAAAATCTTTGGCCGAAATGACCTCAGAAGAGAAAAACGAAATTAGCCATCGGGGACGAGCTAGTCAAAAACTCCTCAAAGTTTTTGATGAATGGTGGTAAACGAGGAGCAAAATAAATAAGAGTCGGGGAAAAGTTCGTTTTCTCGGGCTCTTATTCAGTTACAAACTTTATTATTTTTTAGTTTGTAATAGTTGGTTATTAATAATCCTTAGTTTGTTCTCAGTCAAGATTGTTAGATAATTTTGGAGAAAAGTTCTTTGAATTTGATCAACAGTGCCGTTTTCGACATACATTTTAACGCGTAAACCGATGTTGCCATTTACATCTTGGATCGGACTAGTTACAGTAGGATCAGTGGTGACTTCATTTAGTTTGTTGGCCAATTCAGAAGTTGTTTTTGTGACAAGATCTTTGGCAGAGGCTAAATCGGTCAAACTTTCAAAGGCCAAAAAAATGGAAACCACTTGATCATTGCGAGAATGGTTGGCAATGGCCGTGATGGACCGGTTGGGGATGTAGTTTGTTGTCCCATCGTCAGAAAGGACTTGAGTGGACCGCAAACCTATTTCAGTTACTTTTCCATTGATATTTTGAATGGTAACTTGATCACCAACATCTAATTGGCCATCAAGAAGAATGAATAGGCCGTTCACAATGTCACTTACCAATCCTTGTGCACCAAGACCAACAGCGATACTGATGATTCCTGCCCCAGCAACTAGTGTACCTACCGGAACACCAATAATTGAAAGTAGGGTGTAGAGATAAAAGAATAAAACGACATAATGGAAAATGTTAACTACCAATGCCAGTAAGGTTACAGCTCGACTTGGAATGGCGTCGTTTAAATGGTGATACTTATGCAAACCGTTGGTCAACAGCCGTTTACCAATAAAGTTGACCAGCCAAAAGAAAATAGAAATTAGGATAATTTCAAGAATGTGGTTGATTAACGATTCGGCAAGTTTTTGCCAATTAAACGCCGTAAAGTAGTTTTGAAAAGCCTTAATTAGGGAACTGGGCGAATTAGTAACGCCAATTAGAAAGTGAATGATGCTCATCTCCTTGTATATTGATTTTAACAGACTAGGTTTTCTTTGTAATCAGTTTCATAAAAAATATTTTACTTCTTTTTTAATTGCAGTGCTTAATCTCTAATGATATGCTTAAGACAATTAAGTTAACAGGAGGATAAATTATGACAGGTGGCGGAATCGCAGCAATCATTGCAGCAGTAGCTTTACTGATTTTAGTACTATTTATCGGGCTTGTATTGGTACGAGGATCAAAAACTTTGGTGGAAATCAATCGAAGTCTTGCCGTAGTAACTAAGGATGTTGATTTACTTTCTAAAGAAGCTGAAGATATTATGGCAAACGCCAACGATTTATTGGAAGATGTAAATGGCAAAGTAGCCACTATTGATCCAGTATTTCAAGCGATGGCTGATTTAGGCCAGAGTACTTCAGACTTAAATGAAGCAACCCGTAATTTGACTACCAAACTTACAAGTCCAGGTAAAAAAGCAGGAACTGTTTCGACTGCGTTGAAGGCTGGTAAGGGTGCAGTTCATATGTATCGTGAACATAAAAATAAACAAACGAAAGACTAGGAGGATTTTATAATGGCAAAAGGTAAATTTTTATTAGGCGCGTTAATTGGTGGCGCGGCCGCTGTGTATGGCACATTAAAATTAACAGGCACAACCAAAGAAGAATTAATTCAAGCAGCACAAAATAAAGTCAATCGATTTAGAGAACAAAATGATTTAGAGGGTGCTGATTGGGAAGACGAGTTGAAAGACCGTGTTTTTGATTCAGCGGTTGAACTGAAAAATAAGGTTCTTGAAGGAAAAGACGAGTTTTTAGGTGCTGCTCAGGACAGTTTTCAAGCATCTACTGATGAATTAAAAGATGAATTAGATGAAGAAAATGACGTCTTTGTTGATGGCACAGATAGTTACGATGAACCAACTGAAGTTTTTATGCCACATACACATGATGAAAAACCAAAAGTTGACTAACTTCGGATAATCAAAAAGGCCTCCTGCAAATTGCAGGAGACCTTATTTTTTTACAATTAGCCAACATAAGTGAGTTCTTTTGAAGTATGGGTAAATGGTTCACAACCATTTTTGGTAATGTGTACACAATCCTCAATACGAACACCAGCAACGCCGGGAATATAAATACCGGGTTCAATTGAAAAACACATTCCTTCTTCAAGAGACATCTTATTGCCCTCCATGATTGAAGGAAATTCGTGTTCACCCATTCCCATTCCATGACCAAGGCGATGAATAAAGTAATCTCCATAGCCGGCTTTTGTGATGATGTCACGGGCAATCTTATCTAAATCTTCTGCAATCATACCAGGTTTAGCCTGAGATTGAGCAGTTAACTGAGCATCTAAACAAACTTTATAAATATCCAAAGCCTTATCACTTGGTTGACCGACAGCAACTGTTCTTGAGGAGTCGCTGATGTAGCCTTGGTGAATGGTACCTAAATCAAATAGAACAAGTTCGTTATTTTTAATTTTATTCATGCCTGTTGCACCGTGAGGTTCGGCTGCATGAGCGCCAGCCTGGATGAGGGTATCAAAACTCATTTGCATGACGCCTTTTTTCTTAAGCACGTATTCTAATTCTGCGGCAATTTCAGCTTCGGTTCGTCCGGCTTGGACGGCTTCAAAGCCAATTTTGAAAGCCAGGTCTGCTTCGCGACCAGCGGCATCAAGTTTTTCAATTTCATCGGCCGTCTTAATTAACCGTAATTTTTGAATAAAAGGAGTTAAGTCTTTTTCGAAATTAGCAAATAAAAACTGATTTTTAATGGCGTTATAATGATCAATGGTTAAATTGTTTTTTTCAATTGCCCACTGAACAGGGTGGTTGACACGTTTCTTAATTTGAGTGGCAATCATCTCAAACGGCTGTTCATGGTCTAAATAGCCATAAACTGGAAACTCCCATCCTGTATCGTGAATTGCTTCAACTTCTAGTGCGGGAGCAAATAAAAAGGGATCTTTGTTTGCAAAAACAAATAATCCAAGAATTCGTTCGACTGGGTCACTGGCAAAACCAGTAAGGTATTCGATTGATTTGGGGTCACTAATATAAGCTACGTCAACTTCATTTTTGCTGACCCATTTACGGACTTTATCCAACTGTGTCATGTAATCGTCTTCTTTCTTTTTAGTTGTGAACATTATATCATATCGGTTTAGTCTTGAAATATAACTAAAAAAGAGGTATATTTTTCATGAAAGCGTTTTCCACACTTGCACAGTTAAGCGTTTTTTGATACCGTTAACAATGCAGTGAAAATTTATGAAAACGTATAGTAACGCATAAAAGGAGACCTGAGTTAAAAATGGAAAAACAAACTGTAACGATTTATGATGTTGCGCGTGAAGCAGGAGTTTCAATGGCGACTGTATCGCGAGTAGTGAATGGCAACCAAAATGTAAAGCCTGCTACAAGACAGCGGGTTAATGATGTGATTGACAAATTGGATTATCGACCAAATGCCGTTGCTCGAGGACTAGCAAGCAAAAAATCAACCACAATTGGTGTTATCATCCCCGATGTAACGAATGCCTATTTTGCTTCTTTAGCACGTGGAATTGATGATGTGGCTTCTATGTATAAATATAATATTATCATGGAAAACTCCGATGAAAATGATCAAAAGGAAATGGCAGTACTAAATACATTGCTTGCTAAACAAGTAGATGGCATTATTTTCATGGGTAATCGGGTTACTGACAAACTTCGGGAAGAATTTTCTCATTCAAGAACACCGATTGTTTTTGCAGGATCTGTTGATGATGAAGAAAGTGTACCTTCTGTAAGTATTGATTACATCGAATCAACTGCTGAAGCAATATCAAAATTGATTAAAGAAGGTAACAAAAAAGTCGCGTTTATCAGTGGTTCGTTAAGTGAACCAATTAATGGAAAATATCGTTTGGCAGGATACAAGCAAGCTTTGAAAGAAGCTGGCATTAAGTTTGATGAGAAATTAATTTTTGAAACTGACTATAGTTATGAATCAGGAATTAAATTAGCTAGCCAACTTAAGGACACAGATATTACAGCTGCTTTTGCTGGTGATGACCGTTTGGCAGCAGGGGTTTTAAATGGTTTAACTGACCAGGGGGTTAAAGTGCCAGATCAATTTGCGTTGATCACAAGTAACGATACTCAAGTTGCGCAGTTAGTTCGTCCACAATTAACTTCTATTACTCAACCGCTTTATGATATTGGTGCAGTTTCAATGCGGTTATTGACAAAGTTGATGAACAAAGAAGAAATTGAAGAACCAACCATTACGTTACCTTATGGCTTGGATAGTCGCGAAACGACAAAAAAATAATTTTGAATTTTGAACATTTCTAAACAAAATAGGCTAATCAATGGTATGTACATTTGATTAGCCTATTTTAACTGTTTTGAAAAAATTAGTTGTCAAACTGTGCAAGTTTTAACAAAGTGCGAACCATTTGGCAGGTAAATCCATATTCATTGTCATACCAAGCAACGGTTTTGACCAGCTGTGAATTGTCTGCAGAAACAACTTCGGTTTGAGTGGGATCAAATATTGAACCAAATGTTGTGTTAATTACATCACTGGATACAATTTGATCTTTATTCCAACCAAAGCTCTCATTATTTTTTGTATAGGGCTTGATGCGTTCATTAATTTCATCAACTGTTAAGTGAGAGATTTTAAGGATAGTCACAAGTTCGGTTAACGAACCATCGGTCACTGGAACTCGTTGGGCGTGTCCTTGAAGTCTGCCATTAAGATGGGGCAAAACTAATCCGATTGCCATAGCAGCTCCCGAAGAATGTGGAATTGTGTTTTTGGCGGCTGCCCGTGCTGCTCGTAGATTGCCACCGCGAACAGGACCATCTAACAACATTTGAGTTGAGGTATAGGCATGGACCGTTGTCATCGTGCCAGCGACTACGCCAAATTCTTTATCTAGCGCATCGGCCATGGGTGCTAAACAGTTGGTGGTACAAGAACCAGCAGAAATAATTTGATCATTAGAGTTTAAAATGTTGTCATTTGTACGATAAACAATTGTTTTTATGTCTGTACCAGCAGGCGCAGAAATTAAAACCCGTTTAACTCCTGCGCGTAAATGCGCTTGAGCTTTTTTTAAACTTGTATAAAACCCTGTGCACTCTAAAACAAAATCCACATCATCATTTTTCACCCAAGGAATTTTGGCCGCATCAGTTTGTGAATAGACATGATAGGACTTGCCGTCCACAATCAGCGCGTCCTGTGTGGCATTGACTTCGGCCTGCAAGGTGCCATGTGTAGAGTCGTATTTGAGCAAATGAGCTAACATTTGAGGGCTCGTTAAATCATTGATTGCGACGACTTCTATGGTACTATCATCTTGTAGTTCTAGAATCCTTCTGAAAGCTAATCTTCCAATTCTGCCAAATCCATTGATTCCAATTTTAACTGTCATAAAATGACCTCCTAAGAATGTTATAATATTTTGAACATTTTTATCATAACGGGATATTTAAAACAGAGGAAGAGCTCAATTATCCTAGGATTGATGATCCCAGTTTGGCAGATTTTTTAAAATTGCGTATAACGGTTGGTACTTAGTAAGTGAAAGGAAAAGATACAAATGAATGAAAAACCTTTGGGACATTTTTTTCGATATAAACGAAGTACAGCTAATTTGAAAGATTATGGAATTGTTCAAGATACGCATCGACGGGCAAGTGGACTTACTCGCGAAGAGGTGGCCGAAAGAGCAAATTTAAGTACGGATTGGTACGTAGAATTGAACAAGGAAGAACGGGCGTAAATCCATCAGTTGAAGTTTTAGAGGCATTGTGTGAAGTTTTGCGATTAAATGACGCTGAAATTAACTATGTATTTAATTTGGTTGAAAAAAAGTTACCTCCCGAATTGAACCATATCCCGGATATTAGCGGTGATTTTGTAAGGTTATTAAATTTTCAAAATCCGTATCCAGCATTTATTATGGATCGCAACTTTATCATTCAAAAAACGAATCGTGCATTTGTGGAACTATATGGAAAGCTGGATAGCAAGTCAAAAATTCAACGAAATCTTCTTTGGCAGACATTTAAGAATCCTGTTTTGCGAGATTTGTTTAGTGATTGGAATGAATATGCAGCTAAAAGAGTTGCTCAATTTCGACAACTCTATAGTGAAAATCCCAATTCATCATATTTGTATAAAATCTACGAAATGATTAGGGATGAACCTGGATTCTCTCAACCTTGGGAGCAGCTCGATGTACTAGACATGCAAACGTTACGTCTGTTACTTAAAAAGCCGCGAGTGGGCGAGTTATACCTTACCGAAACAACTTTAATTTCGTCTACAAAAACTCATTTTCTGGTTATTCAGAGTGCAGCGGATCAAGTCACCGAAGAAAAACTGAGACAGTTGTGCCAAAATGGCTAGTTTTATTAGATTGTTACAATAATTAAGTTTGAATGAACCTTGTTCACATATTGACAAGCAAAAATATTGGGTTATGCTTATTTTTAATTCTATTTAGATTGAAGTGACCAAGATGCTAAAGATTCGTAAAATTCAACCAAGTGATAATCAAGCAATAAAAAAATTATTCAAGATTGTTTACGTGATGTGCAACTTAATATACCTGGAACCGCCTATTTTGATCCGCAACTAGATTCACTGGCCGAATACTATGAAAAACTACCTCATGGCATCTATTGGGTAGTCATTGATGATACCAATAAAGAAGTTGTCGGAGGCTGTGGTGTGGGTCCGGTACCCGGTCAGCCAGAAGTTTGTGAATTGCAAAAACTATATTTAAAACCAGAGGCTCGTGGGCATGGGCTCGCCAAAATCCTTTTACAAAAATCAATTACGTTTGCGCAGGAAAGCTACCAAAAAATGTATGTAGTTACAGATACAAAATTGGCAGTGGCAAATATTTTATATCAACATGCGGGATTTACAAAGCTGGCTAAACCGTTAGCCGGGGATGAACATCTAGCCTGTGATACTCAGTATATAAAAAGCATTTAAATTGCTTAAATAAGAATTTGATGAGAAAAGGTTAAAAAAAGATTGACTTTTGAAAAGATAGCGTTAGGATAATACTTAATATTATAAAAACGAATAGATCAGTAAATCAGTTGATGGGTTTAGAGAGTCGTTGTGTGGTGGAAAACGATGGCAGAAGCCGATGGAAGATGGTCTAATTTCAAATTCGTTGGTCGAGCAAGATTGTAAGGCTAGCGCGGGAACTCCCGTTATTGAGTTAGGGTATAATTTTGATTGTACCTGATGAGGAGTAGTTCGTGAGAAATGCTCAAATAAAGGTTGTACCGCGGGAAAAAGCACATTTCCGTCCTTAATCTAGAAATAGATGAGGATGGATGTGTGCTTTTTTGATTGGAGGAATTTTAAAATGACAGGCTTTAATACAAATTTGGTTCACGGTGAAACAATTCAAGATAATCAGACAGGGGCTGTTAATATCCCAATTTATAATTCGTCGACCTATGCTTATCCAAGTGCGACTAGTAAGGTACGTTGGGATTATGAACGTTCCGGTAATCCGACTCGTGAATACTTGGAGAAACAGATGACACGGTTAGAGGAAGGAAAGAATGGTTTTGCATTTGCATCTGGGATGGCTGCGATTCATGCTGCTTTGGCCATTTTTAAACCGGGAGATCACATTTTAGTTGGCAATCAAATTTATGGTGGTACGTATCGAATTTTAAATCAGTATTTTAAAGAGCGCGGAATTAGTTTTTCAGTTGTGGACACCACCAAATTAGAAACGATTGAACCCGCCATTCAAACTAATACAAAAGCCATATACTTTGAGCCGATTACCAATCCACTTTTGCATGTATCTAGTGTAAAATCGGTGGCAAAAATTGCAAAACAGCATCACTTATTGACGATCGTTGACAACACCTTTTTAACACCTTATTTACAAAAACCGTTAACTTTAGGTGCTGATATTGTTGTGCATTCCGCAACCAAATATTTAGGTGGACATTCAGATGTGATTGCTGGTCTTGTAGTGACAAATAGTGAAACGTTAGGCAAGCAAATTTACTTTATCCAAAATGCGCTTGGCGGCGTTCTTTCGCCAGAAAGTGCCAATCTCATTCGACGAGGCATTCAAACATTATCAGTCCGAATGGATCGACAACAACAAAATGCGTTTGAGATTATTAATTTTCTTGAAAAACGTCCAGAAGTGACAAAAATTTATTATCCCGGTATTAAAGGTACAAAAGATTATTTAATTGCTTCGGATGAATTAAATGGATTTGGTGGTGTTTTGTCCTTCGAGCTTGGTGAAAACGTGGATGCAATTGCGTTTGTCAACCATCTTCGGTTAATCCGATTAGCAGTTAGTTTAGGAGCAGTTGAAAGTTTGGCAGAATTACCGTACGAAATGAGTCACGCGGAGTTACCACCAGCAGAACGATTGAAGGCGGGAATCAGTCCCCAGCTCATTAGACTCGCGGTCGGCATCGAAGACAGTCAAGATTTAATCGCAGATTTACAACAAGCCATCGAGGTGGCTGTTAAGCCCAGTGGGTTAAATCAAAGTAATGAAAGAAACGCATAGTAGGAGGATGAAATAATGACAGAAAATAAATTTGATACACTTAGGATTCACGCTGGATATGATCCTAAAGACCATCGTTTTGCATCGTCAGTGCCAATTTATCAAACAGCGGCGTTTGGCCTCGAAAATACAGCTATGGCTGATAAAATTGTAACTGGTAAACTCGCTGGTCGGTATGATTATTCGCGGGATGGCAATCCAACTGTTCGCGTGTTTGAAGAACGTATTGCAGCGTTAGATGGTGGGATAGATGCTGTGGCTGTTGGTTCAGGAATGGCAGCTATTTCATATACCATTTTAAACGTGGCCGAAAATGGGGGTCGCATTATTGCGCCACGTAATATATATGGTTCTAGTCTTGATGAATTTCGCACATTTTTCCCAAAATTTGGGATCAATTTTGATTTTGTGGATGATATCAATGATTTTCAAGCCGTTCAAAGTTTAATTGAGAAAGATACTAAAGCAATCTATGTTGAAAGTGTAGCTAACCCCAGTACGGAGATTGCTGATTTAGAAAAATTAGCCGAGATTGCACACGCGGCAAAAATTCCGTTGATTGTGGATAATACTTTTCCAACCCCCTATCTGTTGAGACCCTTTGAACATGGCGCTGACATCACAGTATACTCATCTACCAAAGGAATCAATGGTCACGGAAATGTGATTTCGGGTTTAGTGGTGGATCATGGTACGTTCGATTGGGATAGTCCCAAGTTCCCTCAATTTAGTGAAACGGAATTCACATTAGGGGATGAAGACTTGCATACGCAGGAAAGTTTTGTCAGCAAATTTGGCAAACAAGCCTTTATTCGTCGAATTCGGATGAAATATTTGCGATTGCTTGGAGCAGTATTAGAACCGGTTGATGCCTACTTAATCTTATTGGGCCTTGAAACGATCTCAGAACGTTTAGATCGGGAAGTGGCGAGTGCCACAAAAATTGCTCAGTTCTTAACGGAAAACGAACATGTCAAAAAAGTTTTTTATTCAGGTATTGAAAAAGGAAATCCGTTAGTCAAAAAATATTTTCCCAAGGGTGTTGGTGGCATCTTATCGTTTGAATTAAAAGGAAATTCAAAAAATGTCGCAACTTTAATTGATAATGTGCGTGTTTTTAGTTATTTACCAAACATTGGTGATTCACGATCATTAATTGTGAATCCTACGCGGACAACGCATCGAGAGGTGCCAGCGGAAATTCGTGAATCTCAGGGTCTAAATGACCAAGTTTTACGGTTATCAATTGGCCTTGAAGACGTTGATGATTTGATTGGTGATTTGAAACAGGCAATTAAAGTTGCCTTTTAATAGAAACAGAATGAAAGAATTCCAACTGCGAATTCTTTTTTGCTTTTACAGTGTTTTTAGATAGAAATGATAGCGTGTGCATGAAAATGACTGATGTTTAAAGGGGTTTTAAACAGCGGTATTTAAAATATAGATAGTCTCTTTAATGAGTCAATTTGAAACACTTGCCAAAAACACCGTTATTTACTATACTAGATAAGGTTTTACTAACAATAAAAATTCATTATATAGAAAAGAGGAGTTTGGAAATGTCAGGACATTCTAAATGGCACAATATTCAGGGTCGTAAAAACGCTCAGGATGCTAAACGTGGAAAGATCTTCCAAAGAATTTCACGTGAAATTTATATGGCAGTCAAAGCTGGGGGTCCTGACCCTTCTGGTAACCCTCAGTTACGTCTGATGATGGATAAGGCACGTGCCGCAAACATGCCTAAGGACAACATTAAACGTGCTGTCGATAAAGGTTCTGGTGTTGGTGGTGCAGCATACGAAGAAATCAATTATGAGGGATATGGCCCTGGTGGTACTGCAATTATCGTCGAAGCATTAACTGATAATAAGAACCGAACTGCAGCTGCTATTCGTTCAGCATTTACGCATCATGGCGGTGCATTAGGTGCAAGCGGTTCAGTATCATACATGTTTGATCGGAAGGGTTATATTGTCATTTCTCGGGAAGACGATGACACTGACGAAGATACTATGATGATGGATGCTTTGGATGCTGGTGCCGATGACATTCAGACTTCTGATGATGCTTTTGAAATCTATACAGATCCTAAGGCATTGGCCGAAGTTCGTGATGCATTGGAAAAAGCTGGTTATAAGTTGGCAACAGCTGAGTTAACCATGATTCCTGAAAATGAAACGCCAGTACCAGAAGATAAAATTAGCCAATATCAAGGTTTGATTGATGAATTGGAAGATAATGATGATGTTTCTGAAGTTTATGAAGCTGCAGAAATGCCAGAAGAGTAATTAAATAGACAAGTATTAAATCAAGTTCGTTAAGAACTTGATTTTTTTTGTGTTTAAATAAATATATTTCGTTTTTTTACGTATCTTATCTTTGTGGGGGAGGTAGGAAAATGAAATTAGAAGATTATGTAGAAAAATTTATGTCAACCTGTGTCAAAAATCGGGCGACTGACTTGTATCTTTTGCCTAAATTAGATGACTATCAGGTGATGTATAAAAAATTAAATCGGTGTCATTTGATACAAGAAGTGCCGCAACAAGTGGGTGAACAATTAATCGCATTTTTTAAGTTTCAAGCAGATATGGCCCTCAGTGAAAAACGACGACCACAGACAGGTGCTTATTATTGGCATCAAGAAGACGGCAAAGTGGTTCATCTAAGATTGTCAACGGTGGGTGATTTTCTCAACCGTGAATCATTAGTTATTCGGTTCATTTATCCAATTTCAGAGGCGCATATTCAACACTTAGATCCGCCACAGTGGCATGAATTGATTGAACTGACTAATAAAAGGGGACTTTTATTGTTTTCGGGTCCAATGGGATCGGGTAAGACGACTTCCATTTACCGACTTGCCAGATATTTGGCCAAAGAAAAAGTGGTGATGACCATTGAAGATCCGGTAGAAATTTTTGAGAAGGACTTTTTACAGTTGCAGGTTAATACAAGAGCCAAGATGAACTATGAGCAATTATTAAAAGTAGGGTTAAGACATCGTCCGGATATTTTCATTATTGGTGAAATTCGGGATAATCATACTGCTAATGTTGCCGTTAAAGCGGCTTTAAGTGGTCATTTAGTTTTAAGTACGGTCCATGCGCAAAATGTATTTGGGGTCATTAGGCGATTAAAACAGTTTGACGTTGATCCAGAGATGCTTCAACAAGCCTTGTGTGGCGTTGCTTATCAACGTTTAATCCCTACAAAAGATGATGAAGTCGCAGCACTGTTTGATATTATGCAGGGAAAGCAGCTCCAGACAGCTTTTCGGGAAATACCTGAAAATAAAATGACGGCAAATTGGGGGAATTGTCTTGCAAGAGAGTATCAAAAAAGTCGAATTTCTGAAGAAACCTTGGTTGAATATCAAGAAGGATAAGTTTTCCACTAAAGTTCAAGCTAGATTTTTTACCCTATTGTCAGATTTATTGGCGGTTGGATTTAGTTTGCGAGAATCCTTAAATTTTATCAAGATTGTAATTCCAACCAAAAAGCGACAAATATCAAAAATGATTCAGTTACTTGAAAAGGGAGGGGCATTTTCGGATGCAATAAAGCCATTTTTAAAAGAGGATATTTACTATCAAATTTTGATTGCTGAAAAACATGGTGAATTGGCTGAGAGTTTGAAAACGTTAGGATCTTATTTAGACACAAAACATGATCATCAATCTAAGTTGTTGCAGATGTTAGAATATCCGATTCTACTATTGCTGTTTTTAGGGATGTTGATGGTGGGCATGAAGATTTACATTTTTCCTGAACTAAACATGTGGAATACGGCGACACGGGTACATGTTATTAAAAATTCTACTGTGATCATTCTATTAATTATGGTGGGGATTATCACCTTGGTTTTCCTCATGGCCAAAAAGTTTTGGCAACAGCCAGTTGTGCAGAGGGTGGAAGTAATTTGTCGGATCCCAATTGTTGGGAAAGTTTATCAAAGTTATTGTCATTATTACCTTTCTCTCAATTTAGCAATGTTGTTAAAAAGTGGGTTGGGTATAAAAAGTATTTGTAATATGTTAGAGAATTTCTCGAAGACATCTTTACTGCATCAAATTGGCAAGGCTTTGGAGAAACAGCTTTTAGAAGGTGAGCAAACTCGTTTATTTATTAATCGCTATCCGTTTATCCCACAAGAGTTAAACGTGATGCTCAACAAGGGAAATACGACCGAGGCTTTAGGAAAAGAATTAGTGATGTTTTCGAAAATTAAGTATCAAAAATTAACCAAACAAATTGAAAGATTGATTGGTTTAATTCAGCCCATGATGTTTCTTTTAATTGGGGTTGTGATTGTGTTTATGTATTTAAGCTTGTTATTACCGATGTACCACTCAATGGAGGGAGTATACAAATGAAAAAATTACGAAAAAATAAATCTGGTTTTACTTTGATTGAAATGACGGTAGTTCTTTTCATCATTTCTCTCTTAATATTAATTGTGTTACCAAATATTGCACAACAGAGAAGCAATGCAAAAACAATCCATGGAAATGCAATGGTGGAGGTTGTGCAAACTCAAATTGATTTGTATGAAAATGAGCATCAAAAATTACCAACTTCACTTGATGAACTGGAAGAAGGCGGTTATTTAACTGAAAAACAAGTAAGTCAGGCCGAAGAAAATCACATTTCCATTAAAGACAATAAAGCTGTGAAGTAGTGAAGAATGTGCAAAATAAAAAATGGGTTTACTTTGGTTGAAACTTTGGTGGTGTTAACGATTGTGACACTTTTACTTTCGATTGGTCATTTTACTTTAAAAAGAGTGATGGCTCAACAGCAAGAAAAACAATTCTGGGCAAAATTTGATGATGATTGGAAAAAATATGAACAATTTGCTAATTTCGAAGGGGTGGTCACGTATATTTCGTTTGATAAAACTCGAAGAAAAGTAAAATTTACGCCACTTAAAGCTTTTGAAAAAGAGAATAGTGAGATTGAATTACCTAAAACTTTAAGTCTGTTTACTAATCAAGAGGTAAAAATTGGTAGTAATGGGTATGTCAAGCCTCAGACGATTGGCTTTCAATCTGAAGCAAATAAATGCACGTATCGTTTGAGGATTCAATTAGGTTGGGGAGTCTATCATGTTAGCAAAGAATAAAAAAGGTTTTATTTTAAGTGAGGCGTTGGTTGCTTTGGGTCTGGTAAGCATTTCGTTAATATTAATCCACAGTTGTGTTCAAAATGAGCGAAAAACGGAGATGCGGTTAAATAAACAAGTTACAATTAGTCGCAAACTGCTGGATGGAAGTCGGTGTTTGAAAGCAAACAAATCACAGTCGGTTTCTTTACCAGATAGCAAGTTTATATTTACGAAAAGCTCGATAACGTTAAGTGATCAAAATCAGGGTGTTTTAAGGAAAATAGAAATTGAATAAAAAATCTGGATTTACATTGATGGAAACACTCATATCGTTATTAATATTAACAATCATTTTCCACCTTATTTCTTTCAGCACTAAATTAATCAATATTCCAATTAAACAACAAAACAATTCAGCTGATTGGCAAATTCTGGTGAACGAATTGGAATCATCTAAACATCAATTTCGGTTGAAAAGTAGCAGCCATTCTTACGTAAACCTAACTAGTCTTGAAGAAAATAAAGTTTATAAGTTAGAAAAATATCAAGATCAATTGCGGTTTTCACCAGGTTATATGCCGTTGATTTCTCATGTAAATTCTGTGGATTTTGATTATCAAGAACCATTCTTGAAACTTCAAATTAAATTTGATGATGGAGAGGCAAAAAGTGATGATGTCTATATTCCAAAAGAATAAATCAGGTTATGTGTTATTGAGTGCCATCATTTTTTTGGCTATTTTGAGCGGTCTTGTTTTTCAAATTGAACAACATCAACAAGCAAATATTGCTTCTCAGGCAAAAGTAGTTGAAATGAATGATGCTCGTGTTCTTTGTAATATTTTAATTTTGCGACGAAAAGATGATTCTAAGTATAAAGGCCTAAAATCAGATATTGGCGATGTGGAAGTTTTGAATAAAAAATTTATTGTAACTTTAAAAAATCAACATTGTTACAAGTTCACTGCAAGTGATCAGCCGCTATAAATGCCCAATATCTTTATTTCGTGTTAAGATATTTGAGGAGTTTAAGTTTAGACGAGGTGAATGATTACGAATAATGAAGTAGAACAACTATTTAAAATAATTGATGAGAGTACGGAAACACTTGTAGCTGAGCTGGATACCTCCTACTTAGATGCTTTAATCGAGACGGGAAATAATCTAATTTCTGGTCAGGTTCAAGTAGAAGATGGGCGGCCAACAAAAGAGGTTAAGCGTAATTTGGAACATTTCTATGCCGAAGTGAATTTGAGCCAATTAGATAATGAGTCCATTCGGCAAGCATTACAGCTGGCCATTTTGAAAGCGGCTCAAAAAGATCATATTCAGGCAAATCATCAAATGACACCTGATACAATCGGGATGTTATTTGCCTATCTTTTGCAAGAACTGCAGGATGGCGAAGACGACATTCAGATTCTTGATCCTGCGGTCGGTACCGCTAATTTACTCACAACAGTAATGAATGATATTCATCATAATCATAAAGACCAACAAATTACTGGGATTGGAATTGATAATGATGACTCTATGTTAGCACTGGCTGGAATTAGTACGCAGTTACAACAGGTGGCAGTTAATCTTTATCATCAGGACGCATTAGATCAATTAGTTTTTAATGCAGCCAATTTTGCTGTGTCCGATTTACCGGTCGGCTATTATCCCATTGATCATCGTGTTAAAGACTATGAGACCCATAGTGACAGCGGTCATTCCTTTGTGCACCATTTATTGATTGAACAAGCAATGAATCATGTCGTGGATGGTGGTTTTGGACTGTTTTTGGTGCCTAGTAATATTTTTCAAACTGATCAGGCAGGCAAGTTATTGAATTATTTTAAAAACAAAATATTTTTACAAGGTTTTTTAAATTTGCCTAAAGACATGTTCACCAATGGTAATTTACAAAAATCAATTTTAATTTTACAAAATCAGGGTAATGGTGCAAAACAGGCCTCAAAGGTGATGCTTGGGGATTTTCCATCCTTTAAGGATCAAACAAGAATGAAAAAGTTCTTGGCTGAGATTAGACAGTGGCATCAACAAAATTTCTAATCAAAATTTTACTTAATTCCAAAAATCCTATATGATTGAGTGTAATTCTATTACATTGAAGCATGTATGGAGGAAATATGAGTGAAAATGAAGATCAAAATTTATCGAGAGGTTTAAAAAGTAGGCACGTCCAATTAATTGCCATTGGGGGGACAATTGGAACCGGGCTGTTTTTAGGAGCCGGGCAATCCATCCATCTGGCCGGTCCATCAATTTTGCTTGCTTATGCAATCACAGGAGTGATCTGTTTTTGGTTGATGAGAGCCTTAGGAGAGTTGTTACTATCTGATTTGCATTCCACTTCGTTTGTTGACTTTGTGGCAAAATATTTGGGTAAACAGGTCGGATTTGTGACGGGCTGGACCTATTGGGTATGCTGGGTCACCATTGCGATGGCTGAAATCACAGCTGCAGGACTTTATATGCATTTTTGGTTTCCTAGTTTACCGCAGTGGATACCAGGATTTGTGATTTTGTTAGTTTTACTGGCTATGAACTTAATTACGGTTGAGCTTTTTGGAGAAACCGAATTCTGGTTCTCAATAATCAAAATAACAGCAATTTTAGTCCTTATCATAACAGGAATTGTGCTTGTATTAATTCATTATAAGACCTCAGTTGGACATGCCTCATTAACGAATTTAGTGGCTTTTGGCGGAATTTTTCCAAAGGGGCTAAAGGGATTTGTTCTTTCTTTCCAGATGGTGGTTTTTGCTTTCGTTGGTGTCGAAATGGTAGGTATGACTGCTGCAGAGACTCAGGATCCTAATAATGTTATTCCAGAGGCAATTAATGATATTCCAATGAGAATCGGATTGTTTTATGTTGGTGCGTTGTTCTTTCTTATGGCAATTTTTCCATGGAAATATGTTTCACCAACATCAAGCCCGTTTGTGCAAGTCTTTCAAAATGTCGGAATTACAGGAGCAGCCGCAATTATTAATTTTGTGGTTCTCACAGCAGCTGCCTCCGCTTGCAATAGTGCTCTTTTCACAACAGGGAGAATGTTGTTTTCACTTAGTTACAACCGTAAGTCGAAACTTGCAAAGAAATTGGGGAAATTATCGCGGACACAAGTACCAGCTAATGCAATTTTGATGTCTGCTTTAGTCATTGCTTTAGCAGTAATTTTAAATATTTTTATGCCTGGCCAAGTTTTTACTTTTGTTTCAAGTGTGGCGACAACCTGTTTTTTGTTTATCTGGGGATCGATTGTCTTAACCCACTTAAAATATCGTCAACAGTTATCCAAGACAAGTCAAAAACCTGAAAAGTTTCGGATGCCTTGGTATCCATATAGTGATTATCTAGTTTTAGCTTTTCTTATTTTTGTTGGTTTTGTACTGGTGTTGAAACTAGATACGTTGATTGCTTTAATTGGGTCTGTCCTCTGGTTTGTAGTTTTGAATTTGATTTATCTAGTGCAGATGAAAAAGAATTCTGGAACAAAATAATTATTTTATGTAAGAAGCTGTGGAAAAAATTCCGCAGTTTTTTAATTTGCAAATTTTAATATCTAAAAATAAAACGAGTTGTTTATCAAATTTCAAGGATGGCAATATGTGAATACATAAAAGTATTTACAGATCTTTAACCAAGTAGTCATGAAAATAAGAAAGAATTCTGTATAAAATGCGCTATGGTGTTATATACTAGATATCGAGAGAATTAAGAATGAGGGATGAAGTTGAAATTTTTCACGGCAGACACACACTTTTTTCATAAAGATTTATTAGGTAATAATGCTTTTGCACCACGACCATTTCCATCAGTTGAGGTGATGAATCAAACAATTATTGATAATTGGAATGCACGTGTAAAACCAACGGATACGGTTTATCACTTGGGGGATATTGCTTTATATTTTACTCATCCAGCTAGTTTATCAAACGAGGCAGTTTACAACGTGTTAAAAGCCTTAAATGGTAATCTGATCTTAATTAAGGGTAATCATGATAGTCGCGCTTTTTTTAAGTATTTAAAGAAACGTAATTTTGAAGTAAATGGGAAGCCCAAATTTGAATTTCATGATGTTGGTGTGGTGATTAAAATGAATCATCGTCAGTTGTATATGACACATTATCCAATGATGATGGGCATTGTGAAGCAAATTATTAATTTACATGGACATATTCATCACTACAGCGTGAATGTTAAAGAAAATTTGAATGTTGGTATAGACACTCCGGAAAAAGATTATTTAAACTATAAAATTCCGTTTGGAGCACCATTTTCAGAAGCTGACATTGAACAAATGATCAAAGGAAAAAGAGAAGATTTTGCAAAGCGAGGATAAAAAGGAGGCGTTTTAATGGCAACTACTCAAAATAAAGATACTGAGAATGTAGAATCGAAGCGACGCCCAGTAATCAACACAGTTGATCTACTGGATAATAAAAACATTTTAATTAATGGTCATCAATATCAGCTGATTAGCAATGATCGTGACGCATTTGATCGTGAACAATTGGCTGAACGGTTTAGTCCAGTTTTAAGCAAATATGACTTTATCGTTGGTGATATCGGTTATGAACAGTTGCGCTTGAAGGGATTTTACAGCAATCAAGATCGAAACGCTAAGGATAATGAAAAGCAAGGCGCGATTCAAGACTATTTGCTAGAATTTTGTAATTTTGGTTGTGCCTACTTTATTTTAAAGAACTTGAGTGTAAACAAGCCTGCTAAAAAACGTAGCTTAAAAACTAGGACTGTTAGCGAAAAAAAGAAGGAATCTCCTCATAAGGGCAAAAGAAACAATAAACGTGTTCGTAAGTTCAAAGAAAAACCGTTTATACAGGAGAAAACTACTAAGGAAAAGGCAGTTCCGGTTAATCAACGGAAGAATAAAATTACAGAAGTTCATAAACGTGGTAAACGTTCATTTACAATAAGAGAGACAAGATGAGGAAGATTAGATGATTTCAGATTATAAAGGATATTTAATTGATTTAGATGGTACCATTTATCGGGGCAGAGACCAAATTCCTGCTGCGGCCCGTTTTATTAAACGATTACAGGACACACACACGGATTTTTTGTTTGTGACTAACAACACGACACAGTTGCCTGATGAGGTTGCAAAAAACTTACGCGAAAATCACAATATTAATGTTACTGCTGATGAAGTCTATACAGCGGGGTTGGCAACAGCAGATTATTTAGATGGTATAGCTGGGGGTAAGCGCAAGGTTTATGTAATTGGTGAACTCGGTTTAAAGCAGGCATTATTAAATAGAAATTTTGAATTTGATGAGACGAATCCAGATTGGGTTGTTGTCGGCTTGGATTATGACGTGACTTACCATAAGTTTGAGTTAGCAACATTGGCCATAAAACGGGGTGCAACTTTTATTGGAACGAATGCAGATACCAACTTACCCAATGAGCGTGGTTTGGTGCCTGGAGCGGGTTCATTGATTGGCTTTGTTGAACGTTCTACACAACAGAGGGCTACATATATTGGGAAACCAGAAACAATTATCATGCAAAAAGCGGTTAAGAAGATTGGTCTTGACAAAGATGACGTTGTGATGGTTGGTGATAATTATATGACTGATATTTCTGCTGGAATTAATTTTGGTATTGACACTTTGTTGGTCTACACTGGGGTTTCAACTCGAGAATTTGTGGCAAAGCAAGAAATTCAGCCTACACACATAATTAATTCGTTTGATGAATGGAAGTAGTTACTATGCGAATGCGAAGGATTGGACAGTGGATCGGGTTTCATTTTTTTGGAATTTCTTTAGCCATTTTTTTGGTTATTAATTGTACTTTTCTATATTCGTGGTCGTTAAAATGGTATAACGTTCAAACTGCGGTAAGTTTATCTCACAAAGAGATCATGCATAATTATCATCAACTGATAGCCTATTTAAGTTTTCCATGGATTGAACACTTACACATGACCGATTTTCCAAGCTCAAGTACGGGATTACAACATTTTTCGGATGTTAAAAGTCTTTTTATGTTGAATGAAGGAGTTTTAATTCTTTCGGCGATTGTTTTTTTCTTTTTTATTCGTGAGCTTGTTAAAACCAAAACGCTGTGGCAATTAATTCGGCCTTTGCAGGTCACGGCTGTTGTGCCATTGTTTATTGGTGCAATGATGAGCATCTCATTTGATCAATTTTTTGTCATTTTTCATGAGGTTTTGTTCCGCAATAGTGATTGGATATTTGATCCTCAAAAGGATCCGGTTATCAACGTCTTACCAGAGGAGTTTTTTTTACAGTGTTTTGTTTTATTCTTTGTGTTTGTAGAAATCTTTTACCTGTTTTTTATTTGGTTGGGGAAAAGACAGATAAAAAAATAAGCCTTATTCGTTTGGTGACGAATAAAGCTTATTTTTGTTTAGACAGCTTTTTTTCTGGTTTTTAGAAAGGAAACAAGAATTGGAATAAGAGAGATAAGGATGATACCAATAACAATTACGGAAAAATGCTGTTTAACAACAGGAAAGTTTCCAAAAAAGTATCCTGCGCCACAACATAAGCTTACCCAAGTTGATGATCCCAGAATATCAAAAATGATGAATTTTTGATATCTGAAGTTACTACCACCGGCAACAAAAGGAGCAAAAGTTCGAATAATTGGCATATATCGTGCGAAAGTTATAGAGATGCTACCATAGTGATCGAAGAATTCTTTAGATTCTGCCATTTTTTGCTTGTTTATAAATTTCCCAAATATGTGGTGCTCAGTGAGTGCATTACCGACTGCACGGCCGATAAAAAAATTCGTTGAATCACCAAGGACCGCTGCAAAAAAAAGTAAAAAAACGAATATCCAAATATTTAGATGATACATACTATTTGCTGAAAGTGCAGCGGCTGCAAACAATAGAGAATCTCCAGGTAAAAAAGGTAAAATTACAGCACCGGTTTCAACAAAAATAATGGCAAACAGGATAAGATAGGTCCAATCACCAAATGTATTTACAATAGAAATTAGGTGCGCATCAATGTGTAAAACAAAATCAATCAGAAAAGACACAGTATTCCTCCGTACTTTATATTATTAGTGTTTAAAGTTTTTAAAAGCACAAGTATTGTATCATACTTCTGGTTTCGCTAAAATGAATATTGACATAAAATTTTGGGAGGTGCGAATTTGCTTAAAACGGGTGATGTTATTGAAGGTACAATTACAGGGGTCCAGGCATACGGCCTTTTTGTTGAAAATAAAAAAATATCTTTTACAGGGTTGCTTCACATTTCTGAATGTAGTGACGAGTATATTGAAAGTCTTTCTTCAATTTATAAAGTAGGTCAGGTGGTTTCTTGCGTGATTGTGGATATAGATCCTGCAAATCAACATGTGAGTTTATCAATAAAGGCGTTGAATCAAAAAAATAATATGCATAATAAGCCGATTCCTGCAGTGGTACACGCTTATCACAAATTTTATTGGACAAGTAATGATGATGAAATTGGGTTTAGAAGTATTAGTGACAACCTACCTGAATGGAAGGCGGCCGCTAAGAGAACCTATGGGATTAGTTGAGATGATCTGTAAGTTTTGTGAGTTGATTTTTTAAAAGGACTTGACCAAGTAAAGTTTTCTTGGTATTATATTCAAGGTCGTTTTGAACGAGGAAAGTTAATTTTAAGTATTGAAAGAAGTTTGTTGACTTTTAGAATTTGAAATGATAAAGTTAAATAGTTGCGT